>JAFRDD010000172.1 GCA_017404025.1 Clostridia bacterium | reverse complement strand
TTCTCCACCATATACGGTTGTTTGTCCTGATGGAGATATTGCATCAACAAGATTAGTATTTAGGTTTGAAGTAATTGTATAAGATACTTTATCATTAATTATAACAGTATGATCACCTTGTATATCAGTAATAGTATATGTGTATGTTGTTCCAGAAGTATTTACTAAACTACTTGTTACATTTGTTCCGTTATCAAATAATATAATATCATTAATACTTGTAATATTTAATGTTATTGTTGAGTTACCACCTTCAGGAATAGATTGTTCATAATTAGTAACAGATGCATAAGAAGAATTATTAGTAATCGTTAAATTATGATAAACTAGAGAAGTATAATCTATTGTTAAATCAGCACCATAAAAATATGCAATTCTTGTATGTTTCACCCCCTTACCACCGCCAAGAACTAATTGAATATTATCTAATTCAGATCTTGTCCAACTACCTGGTGTTAATGAAACTGTTGATGCTGTATCCTTAGATAATGATGTAGATGAACCTTTGGCAGTTGTCCCAGAATATAATTGTGCTGTGTTATAATTAGAATCATTTGGAATAGTAACCTTTATTGAACATGAAACACTATTTATTGTTACATTTGATGGGATAGCTGATGTATCAAATGAATAATATGCAAATTTTTGTGTTGTTTCAAGTGTAAATGTTGCATATGTTGTACTTGAAGTACTTGTACACCCATTAGAAGTATTTGATGATGTTGTAAATGTAGAACTTACAAATGAATTAGGATATAATGTTACTGATGCCATAATTATCTTACCTCTTCTCTATATAATTAATTATGATTGAAGATATATGTCTCCATCATTTCCAACAGAGTTGCTTGGTTCTCCACTTCCAGTATATATTGATACTGGAGTTATCCAAACAAGTTGTCCGCTTGAATTAATTGACAATACTTTTCCAGCATCAGATGATGAATAAGTTGGCAACTCATTAGGAATATTTATAGTCTTACTACTTGCAGCATTTGTAGTGAATGTATCAACATTTGTACCACCTTTCTGGATAGTGATTGTTGAATCATTTGCAGATACCTTAGCAGCACCAGCTGATGCATTAGAACGGATAGTTGCTAAATCAGTTATAGTATCTTGTTTACCAGATATATCTTGATGAGCAGTCAATACAGTTCCTAAGTCAACAACTCCACTTGTACCTTTACTTGCCCCATTCATTGTGATACCAGTAATTGTACCTGCATTCTTTGTAAATCCCCAACCAGATACGGTACTTTCCGTAGTTGCATTTGCTAATATTTCTTCATCAACATATTGTTCAGTAGCTAAACCAGTAATTGAAGGTATAGTCGGTTTGTTTTTTATGTATGCCGCAGAACTTGTGTCTGTTATATTCCAGTCAGACTGTGTCTCAGATGTGATTACAGTTCCTAAGTCAACAACTCCACTTGTACCTTTACTTGCGCCATTCATTGTGATACCAGTAATTGTACCTGTATTCTTTGTGAATCCCCAACCAGATACTGTACTTTCTGTTACAGCAATTGGAATATCAGATAATAAAGCAAATGTATCATCATAATGTATATTACTTGGTGGAGCATCATCATAATCATCTCCTGGAATAAGTATTTCTTTTCCTCTTGCTCTAATAGTATATATTCCATATTGAGTACCAATTTCTTCATCATAGTCTTCAAAATATATGCTACCACCCGAAAGTATTGTATAATCATTCTCAATCCCTAAACTTAATGATATAGATGAACCATAATTCATAGATCCTCCTGAAAGTGGAAGATAATTACTTAGTTTCCTTGTACTTCCATCTGCAATTTGGTCAAGTGTTGAAGGTATAGTTGGTTTATTTAATATATATGCATTAGAATTATTATCTGTTTCATTCCAGTCAGCTTGTACATTAGCATAAGAATTCCAAGCATTAATATTTGCTTGAGTGATTGATTTTACATATGATGGTACAGTAGGATCACTTTCAGTAAATGAAGTCAAATATCCATTTGCACTTAATTCGTTTTGTGTTATATATTCAGAAGGAATAGATGATATATATCCTGCATTGTTAAGTCTTGTGTTCAATGCAGTTGTTGTTATATATGACTGATTGCTTAATGCTGTCTGTGTTACATACCCAAGACCTGCTAATTCTGTTTTACTTACTTTTGTTCCAATTTCAGTTGAAACTGTTGTAGCAAAATTAGGATCATTTCCAAGTGCAGTTGCAAGTTCATTTAATGTATCAAGAGTTTCTGGAGCAGAATTTATTATACCAGCAACTTTATTGTTTACATATGTCTCTGTGGCAAGACCAGCTGTTGAAGGAATTGTTGGCTTGTTTAATATGTATGATGGTGATGTTTCATCAGTTTCATTCCAATCAGATTGATTTTTAGACATCCAATAAGTAATTGCTGTTTTAAGTCTTGCTGCAGTAATAGTTCTACCAGTTGTAGCAGTGCCTGCCTGCATATCAGCTTCAGATAATGCAGAATATGTGCTATTATAGTCAAGGGTCATACATACCCAGTTCGTGCCATCATATTGGAATAAGTAAGTAGAATTTGCTCTAAGTTCACCTGCATTTGTTAAATTATTGGTAGAACTGGCATTTCCCTGTTTCTTTATTGGTTTAGCTGTCGTTGAATTTACACTCATTGTTAAATTTGCAACAGCACCACTATTTGTTGTATCAAATGTTACAAATATAAGTGTACCCTTAACTAAATCGGCTTCTGTAAATGAAGTACATGTTACCTCTTTTGCAACAGTAGCACCTGCAGTTGAACATACTCCATAGAATATCTTAGCTTTATCAGTAGTTAAATCATTTATTATTTTTTGAATAGAATTTGATGAAGTAAGATTAGTTCCATTATAATTCCCAACATTAATAAAATATGCATTACCATTTTTCATTACAGCAAATGCATTCTTTTTATTTTCATATTCAGTACCTATACCTATTGTATGTATTGTTGCTTCTGATGCAGTATTTGATTGAACAGATATATTCCATAAACCTTCAGCATGTTCATAATTATTATATGCTGTTACACCATGTCCTTCAGTATGAGATGCATTACCATAGGCCAAAGTTTCATCACCTTCAGCATGAGATGTTTCACCATAAGCAATTGTTCCGCCCCCTTCAGCATGAGATGCCTCCCCATATGCATATGTATTTATACCTTCAGCATGTACATATTCTCCGCCATCCCAGCTATGTTCCCACCCATTTGTTAATGTCATTGAACTAGGAAGTCTTCCGGTATATGTATTTCTACCTTCAGCTATTGAATATGGAGAATATGCATGATTATTATTTCCTTTAATTTTTATTGCTGTAGATTCTTCTCCCCTTTCCCATACAATATCTGGTTTATTTAATATATATGCATAAGAACTATTATCTGTTTCATTCCAATCAGCTTGTGTTTCTGATGTTAATGCCCTACTTACCATATAATTAGCTGTATTAGTTCCTATTGTAATATATATTGATAATTGATTAACTG
The DNA here is from genome assembly GCA_017404025.1 of Clostridia bacterium. Classification (GTDB taxonomy): domain Bacteria; phylum Bacillota; class Clostridia; order TANB77; family CAG-508; genus CAG-269. The sequence continues at coordinate 511 of JAFRDD010000172.1, read as the reverse complement.
TTGTACCGAACTCTATAGTTTGTGTATCTGTTATTATACCAATATATGGAATTATCATACTGTCATTAAAAATTGCATAAGGTGTTTTTCCTTCATTTATTGCTGTCTGAATATCATTATAATAATGATCTGCTGTTACTGTATGAGTCGTACCATCAACAACATAGTTGCCATTAGTAATATTAATTGTTACTGAATATGAAGTGTTTATTTCAGCTATACCATTATTTACTGTTACTGCATTACCGTTTAAGTTTACACCAGTAAGGGTTCCTGCAGGTGTATCTACATTCTCAAGAGCAGTTATTCTATCATTATGAGAATTGAATGTCTGGGCAATTACATATTCATTATCAACAATTTCGTTTAATATATATGCATATGCAGATTCAACATATGACATACTAGCATATGTTGGTAAAATATCATTATTTAACTTGTTATAGAATTGTTGTAAAGAATTAACTGTAAAATCTCTTACATTATTTGCCATAGTAAAATCATTCTTATA
>JAFRDD010000030.1 GCA_017404025.1 Clostridia bacterium | reverse complement strand
TGATTTAAGTAACGGATTTGTGGAAGGAACTAATAGTAAATTAAAAATGATAAAAAGAACTATGTACGGAAGGTGCGGTAAAAAATTACTTGCGGCAAAATTAATGCTATGCCTAAACGGATAAATGCGGAAGAACCAAAGAAATGTACAAGTTTATGTGACATTAAATGAACCTATATATACTGAAGAAGAGTTTAACTATATAGAATATAATCTTAAAAAATTTTGTGAATTAGGTGTTGATGCTGTAATTGTATCAGATTTGGGATTGGTTAGTTATATAAAAGAAAAAAAATATAAAATTAATATTCATATAAGTACTTGTGCATCTATATATAATGCTGAAGGCGTTCAATTTTGCAAAAAACATGGTGCTTCAAGAGTAATTTTACCAAGACATATGACAATAGATGAAATAAATGGATTAATAAAAAAAGATTCTAATATTGAGTATGAAGTAATAGTTTTAAATACTAATTGTCAATATGATGATGGTTATTGTACATATGAACATTCGTTAGGTAATTATATTAAAGATCCATCTTTTGAAGGTGGAGGATGTGGAGCTGTAGAGCAGATGAAGGTGTTTTTAAAAAAAGGACATTCATCAGATTTATTGTTAGATATTGAAGGAGAGTATAGACGGCGTCAAAGAACCTTTAATCAAAGTTGTGGAGTATGTTCAATTGCAAGGTTATCAAAAATGGGAGTAGATGCTTTAAAAATTGTTGGTAGAGAGTATGTTACTGAAAAGAAAGTTAAAGATGTTGAATTTTTATATAGAGTAAGAAAGATATCTGAAACTTGTAATGATGAATCTGATTTGATTAAATTAGTAAAATCAGAGTATTTAAAAATTTACAATAAAAAATGTTATGATAGATGTTATTATTAAGGGGAAATTATGGAAGAAGCTATTTTTATAAAAAATATTAATGATATTAGTAGTGTTCCTGATAACTATAGAAGGATATATTTTGGAGAAGAATTTTGTGAAAATAAGATACCATCTTTAAAAAAATTTAAAGATGCTTATGACTATACATATAAAAATAATAAATATTTAACTATAGTTTTTCCTTATCTTCCAGATAAGGGCTTGAGTAATGTTAAAAAAATTATAGATAATTTGGAAATATTATCTCCTGGTTTTGAAATAGTAGCAAATGACTGGGGTACTATACATTTTATAAAAGAAAAATATCCTGAGGCTAATGTTATAGTAGGAAGATTATTAAATAAGATAAAAAGAGATCCAAGAATAAAGACTGCAGAAGATGCACTTCCAAAAGAAATATATGATTTATATAAGTGTAGTAATTTATTAACAAAGGTTAGTCAGAATCTTTTGAGTAAACTTAACATAAAAAATATAGAATTTGATTGTCCTATGCACGGAGTAAGATTAAAAAAAAGTAAGTTTAATTATTCAGTACATTATCCATTTGGATATATAACCACAACAAGGTTATGCATAAATAATAAATTAACATATAGTAATGGAAATGATTATGCATGTAATGAACAATGTTGTCAATATACTGCTCTTGAGTATAAAAATAAAAGTTTCCCATGTAGGGTGTTTCAAAAGGGGAATACTGTTTTTTATTATAATAATATGATATCAAAAGAACAATTAGCAAAGATGGGGTTTAAAAGAATAATAAGTCATAGAGAATTATAAATAGGGAGTGGACATTTATGATGAATGGGGTAGTTGCAAAAAATAAAAATTTAAGATTAATCTCTCGTGATGGAAAAAATATTGTTGTTGATAAGGAATCAGGATCATGGGCATTACTTCCTAAAAAAATAATAAATATTTTACAAGATATTGATGATAAGGTTGAAGTGAGTGAGTTTTTAGAAAAATTCAATATAAGTGAAAAAGAATTTATTGGATTATATAAGGCAAATATGTTTCTTATTAATGGAAAACAATACTTTGATTATAGTATTTATGATACATATATAAAAAAATATCCATCTTTGGGAGTTATACATATTACAAGCGATTGTAACTTAAGGTGTAAATATTGTTTTGCAAATTGTGAGAGTGGTATAAGCATATCAGAAGAACAAATAAAAAAACAATAGATGCATTTTTAAACTTACCTAATAAAAATATTACAATTGATTTTCATGGAGGAGAACCATTATTAGCATTCAAAAAGATAAAAAAAGCAGTAGAATATGCTAATAAACGAGCGGTTATACATGATAAAAACATTCGTTTTGTATTACAAACTAATGGGACATTATTAAACGATGAAAAATTAAAATTTATAAAAGAAAATAAAATTGATATAGGGTTAAGCTTTGATGGTCCTAAAAGTATACATGATAGAAATAGATTTTATCCTAATCAAAAAGGAACATTTAATGAAGTAATGAGGGCTGTTAAACTTTTAAGGAAATATGATATGACAGTAAAAACAGCAACTGTTATTACAAATACAGATGAAATGGAAGAAATATTTGATTTTTTTGTTAGTAATAAAATTTATAGAATGAAATTTATGCTTTGCCATAATCAAGGTAGAGGAGAAAATTGTGAGAAGCCAGATCAAATTGAGTTTGCAAAAAATCACTTAAAAATTTTGGATAAGGCAATTGAATTCAATAAACTTAATGGCGATAAAATCAAGTTGACTTGTTTAGCTCCAATAATTAATAATATAACAACTTTTAGAAGGAATTGGAGTTGTATGAATTCGCCTTGTGGTGCTGGTAGTCAAAATATTGCTGTTGGTGAAGATGGAAGAATACTACCTTGTGATTATATGTTTGGTTGTAAAGATGAAAAAAAATTTATTTTAGGTAATATAAACGATTGTATGTCACTTGTTGATTTGGTAGATAAATCAGATATTATTAATGATATTAGAAAAAGAAATGTAAGAAATATAAAGAAATGTAATGATTGCACTTGGAAATATATTTGTTGTGGAGGATGTACAACAGAATCATATGGTGAATTTTCTGATTTGAAGCATGAAAGTAAGTTGTGTGAATATTACAGTATAGTTATTGAGGGGATAATACAGAGATTGGGAAGTAATTACAAGGAAATTAAATATATTGGAAATGTCAATTCTGAAATGGAGTGATAATTATAAAAGATAAAAATATTATAAATTTATTAAAAAATGCAAATTTTAGATGGATTTTATGTAAGCGTAAAGGATTTGGTATCTAGATATTAGAAGTGCCCTCTTGGTAAAATTTATAAAAATATAAATTTTATTCGGAGGGTACTTATGTATATAAAATTAGATAATGATACTTGGGAAAAATATATAGAAGAATATTT
>JAFRDD010000171.1 GCA_017404025.1 Clostridia bacterium | reverse complement strand
CGTGACCAGGAGTATCAATAATATTAAAACGGTATCCTTTCCAATAAGCTGTAGTAGCTGCAGAAGTGATTGTAATACCACGTTCTTGTTCTTGGACCATCCAGTCCATTTGGCTTTCACCGTCATGAGTTTCACCAATTTTATGAATCTTACCAGTATGATATAAAACACGCTCAGTTGTTGTTGTTTTACCAGCATCAATGTGAGCCATTATTCCTATATTTCTTGTTCTTTCTAACGGATAAGCTCTTCCTGCCATATATTTATCCTCCTTTTTTTACCATTTGTAATGTGCAAAAGCTTTATTAGCTTCAGCCATTTTATGAGTATCTTCTTTTTTCTTAAATGCTCCACCGTTTCCGTTTACAGCATCTATTATTTCGTTGGCTAATTTTTCAGCCATTGTTTTTTCATGTCTGTTTCTAGCATATGTTACAAGCCATCTTAATCCTAAAGTTTGTCTTCTTTCTGGTCTTATTTCTAATGGAACTTGGTATGTAGCTCCTCCAACTCTTCTTGCTTTAACTTCAAGAACTGGCATTACATTTTCTAAAGCTGCTTCAAAAACTTCTAATGGATCTTTTCCTTCTTTTTCTTTTATGATGTCAAATGCATCATATACTATTTTTTGAGCAACTGATTTTTTACCATCTAACATTATGTTGTTTACTAATTTTGTAACAACTTTGCTATTATATATTGGATCTGGTAATACATCTCTTTTTGCTATAAATCCTCTTCTTGGCACTATTCTTCCCTCCTTAATTTTTATTTGATGTCTTATTAAAAACATCTCGGTACTCTGAAAAGTTTTTACTTTTCCGCATAGCGCTTATATCTATTTTAAATTTAAGTACCTTAAATCTCCGATAAAATATCAAGCACTATAATTATTATTATTGCTAATTATACACAAAGCACTGAAAAATTGAATAAATTAGGTATATTGTGCATTTTTGATAAATGATTCAAGCTGAGGCTATACGTTTGTATGCCGATGTTTGAAGCATTTGTCGAAAATGTGCAAGATGCCTGATTTAGTCGATTTTTTTATTTCTTTGGTTTTTTAGCTCCATATTTAGAACGCGCTTGCATTCTATCTTTAACACCAGCTGTATCTAATGTTCCTCTAATGATATGGTATCTAACACCTGGAAGGTCTTTTACCCTACCACCTCTTATTAATACAACACTGTGTTCTTGTAAGTTATGTCCTATACCTGGGATATAAGATGTAACTTCATAACCATTAGAAAGTCTAACTCTGGCAACTTTTCTTAAAGCTGAGTTTGGCTTTTTAGGTGTAACTGTTTTTACAACTGTGCAAACACCTCTTTTTTGTGGTGATCTACTGTTTGTTAATTTTTTGTTTTTTGAATTCCATCCATGTTGAAGAGCTGGTGCAGTTGATTTTGTTTCTCCAGTTTTTCTTCCTTTTCTTACTAATTGATTAATTGTTGGCACTTAAATTTCACCTCCTATAATTAAAATAACCGTTACGGAATCACGCATTTTGCATGATTTACAGTAACGGTTCTATTGTATCATCTTTCCCTTTATAAGTCAAGGAAAACTTAGCAATTTTCCAAGTTTTGTTTTTTTACCTTCTTCTCTATTGATTTATGACACTAGATGGTAGACAAACTACAGGACGGAAGGCACAGTAGGCGCTGTCATAGCCGTCGTCGAAAACACTGCCACTGCAGTACACATTTATCACGTAGTCATCGTAGTAAGCAGAAGACGAAGCCAACCAGTATCCATAACACTCATCATTATCTATACCTGCTTAATGTGGGAAGTATAATGTACCTACTTTATACAAGCATATTGATTTGGGATGTATTTCTTTAATTTGTTCTATCATCTTATTCATTTTTTTAAACCATTTCCATTGCTATTTTGCCAAGGACAATACAACTTTTGGGTTTTTTCGTGCGAGGAGCCGGCAGACACAGTGGCCTGCCTAGCTCTCCCTAAAATTACTTTTGGCATATTTTTTTCTTTTTTTACACGACATACTTCTCTACTGATTTACGATACTAGATGGTAGACAAACTACCGGACGGAAAGCCCTGCGAGCGTTGCCATAGCTGCCGCCGTAAACACCGCCGTCGTAGTCCACAAACATCACGTGGTAAGCGCTGCTAGCAGAAGGCGAAGCCAACCAGTATCCATAGCAATTGCCATTATCTACACCTTCTTGATGTGGGAAGTATAATGTATCGTTATATCCTGCTTTACTTGATACAGAAATATATTTTGTAGTTGGATTTGCTGAATCTCCTACAAAATATCCATCAAATGTTTTTCCTGTTACTGGGTTTTCATATTTTGTATATAAAGTATCTGCTGGATAACTTGCATTCCAGCTATTTACCCATAACTCTAAATCTGGTGCTCCCTTTGCTATTACATTTGCATCACTTTTTACTGCTGAACTTAATGCTGT
>JAFRDD010000170.1 GCA_017404025.1 Clostridia bacterium | reverse complement strand
TAATCCTTACAGTTGCAACGGTTGCAGAGGTTTTTAAAAAATGGCTTAAAAACTTCTATTTGTTATGCAGTTTTTTATCTAACAAAAAATTTAAAAAATTTTTCAGAAAAACTATTGACAATTAATAGTTAGTCTCTTTTTCTAATTATCTATAATTTATCATTTTTAGTATTTCTTCTTTTAACACATCTATTATTTCTTCCTGCTTAACCTTTTTTATAATTTCACCTTTTTTAAATAATAATCCTTCTTTTATTCCACCAGCGATTCCTATGTCTGCGTTTCTAGCTTCTCCTGGCCCGTTCACAGCACACCCCATAACAGCAACTGTAATATCTGCTTCTATTGTTTGAAGAAATTTTTCTACTTCTTTTGCTATAGGAATTAAATCTATTTGAGTTCTTCCACATGTTGGACAAGCTATTAATTTAGGAGATTTCTTATATAAATTGCAATCCTTTAATATTTCTTTAGCAACTTTAATTTCTTCTACTGGATTATCAGATAATGAAACTCTTATTGTACTTCCTATTCCTTCTCTTAGCAGCACACCTAATCCTATACTTGATTTTATAGTGCCACTAAATGCAGTTCCAGCTTCTGTAATTCCTAAATGTAATGGATATTTAAATGTTTTTGCAGCTTCTTCATATGCCTTTATACACAAATCCAAATCAGATGCTTTTAAAGAAATGCATATATCATAAAAGTCCAATTTTTCTAAAATTTCTACATGTCTTCTAGCACTTTCTACCATAGCTTTTGCTGTTGGCTTTCCATCTACAAGTAAATCTTTTTCTAATGATCCTCCGTTTACTCCTATTCGTATTGGAATTTTATGTGCTTTACAAGCTTCTACAACCATCTTTACTCTTTCTTCATCGCCAATATTTCCAGGATTTATCCTTATTTTATCTACTCCGCTTTCTATAGCTTGAAGTGCAATTCTATAATCGAAATGTATATCAGCAACTATTGGTATATTTATTTTTTCTTTAATTTCTTTTATAGCTTTTGCATCTTCTATATCTAAACATGCAACTCTTACAATTTTACATCCCGCATTTTCTAATTCTAATATTTGTTTTACTGTACTTTCTATATCTTTTGTTTTAGTATTTGTCATTGATTGTATAACTACTTCATTATTTCCACCAATTTGAATATCTCTTACCATTATTTTTCTTGTTTCATTTCTTTTATTCATATGCATGCTCCTTTTATTTTTATACTAAACTTATTCTTGGTTTTTTCCAACCCTTGTAATACATATTATCATAGCTAACACATAAAAAGCAAGTGTTGCAATTTTCAGTTTTCTTTAAAAGTTGACCAGCAATATTTTCAAGAGGGACGGTCCTTTTTGAAAATTTCTAACTTTTCTAAATGTTCTTTTATTAAATCATAAAAAGTATATTTATTCCCATATGGAATTACTTTATCTAATTCATTTCCTCCGGCTCTTTTTATAAAAGCTAGTACATTCAAAGATGAAAATATTGCGTATATTCTTAATCTTTTTTCGTCTTTTCCATTTAGTTTTAATTTTTCCATTAAACAATTATATAATTCTGTTTTATACGTATGCGCAACAAAATCTCCATATCCCATAAGTATTGGAGCACTAATTAATTCTCCTGGATCAATAAATTTTATTTCATTTTGTTCAGTTAACATTATATTTTTCATATTTGTATCTATTGGAACTAAACAATTATCTTCTACAATTAAATCACTATACTTTTCATATATTTTTGAAAAAATATTGTTCAAAAATGGATAATCTTTTAATTCATTTTGTGTAGATAATTGTCTTTTAACTATAAATTCTTTAAAATCTTTACTTGTCCCATTTAAATTAGAATCAAGTAATCCAAATCCTTGTATTTTCTTTTTGCTTATAGTTTCAAAAAAATCTATTAAACTTTCTACAATATATTCTTTGTTATTACTTAATTCACTTTCTGAGAGTTCATCTACTGTTTTACCTTTAAGTTCCTTAAATATAGCAAAACTATATGATTTTGTTATTATTTCTTTTAAATATTTATTATTAACAAAATCATATAATTTAATTTCATTATCAATATGAGAAGACTTATTTAAATAAAATTTTGCATATACCACTCCATATTGTCTACTTTTTACTTTGAACACTATATTGTTTGTTTTGCTAATTAATTTTATTTCTTCTACATCATTTAAAGTTTTATTTATTATATCTATATATTCGTCCATTGCAAATTCTCCAATTTTCATTTAACTAATTTTGAAAAATCATGTATTATTTCATATTTAGATGTTGTTAGCATTTTATTTCTATCCATGTGTAAAACCTGCATACCTTTTTCAACAGCAATATCCAATAATTCTTCATTATCATCTATAAACAATGCTTCATTTTCTTTTATATTAAATTCTTTTATTGGATAATCAAATAATACTTTATCCTGTTTTCTCTTTCCATACACAGAAGATATATAAATCTTTGTAAAATATTGATCTATTCCATGTTTTTTCAAATAATTAAATGCACAAGGCCAATTATCTGAAAGCATAAGTATAGTATATCTTTTGGATAATTTTTCTAAATCTACTTTTACATCTTTATATAATAAATATTTAGAATCATTTTCATCATATACAAAATTATTTACTATATTTTCAAGCTTTTTTTCTTCAATATTATAATCAATTTTTTGAAATACTTCTTTATAAAATGTCATTATCATTTTATATTCTTCTTGCAAAGTTTCAGCTTTTCCATCTAATAAACATCTGCTCGTTTTTATTGCTTCTTTTAATTTATCTTTATTTATATTTTTCAAGTCTACATTTTTGATAAATTCATTGGTTACAATCCAATCTCCAGAAGCTGGTTCAACTAAAACTCTTCCCATATCTAATATTAAATATTTTATCATATTTTTCCATCCTTTATTATTTCTATAATTTTCTTCCGATATACTTATTGTTTTTTTATAAATCTATATATATCTCCCCAATTATTAACTTCTTTAATATATTGACTTTCTTCTAATTTTACTAAATTTGTATCTCTAAAATATAATGTTTTTATATTATTATCTGATAATTTTTTTACAATTTTCCAGTCATCATCTATCATTATATCAACCTTTTCTTTTTGACATACCTCTAATTTATTATCTATATGCCAATAATATTTGTCAAATTGTATATTGTTCTCATTTAGTAATCTAATAGCGTCATCTTTCATTTCTTTTACAAATCCACCCCTTGCGGTTATAACAATAAATTCGTGGCCTTGTTCTTTTAATAATTTATACACTCTTAAAAAACCAGACATTAAATTACTTTCTTTTGAAATAGTTAAAAAATACTTGTCTATGAACTCTTTTTGTTGTTCTTCTGTCCAATTATATCTTGCTTGAAATTTTGGTTCTTCCCTGTTCACTAAATTATTTGATTTTAAAGTATCTGTATCAAATATCTCTTCATATGTTCTAAATGTTGTCTCACTATCTATAACAACTCCATCTAAATCTATTCCTATTTTCACTTATATTCTTCATCCTTTCCTTATATATTTTTTTCGCCTAAATCCTCTGAAAACCTTAATAAATATCCATCTGGATCCTGTACTAAAAATTCTTTATTTCCTAGCAATTTTTCTCCTTGTCTATACCAATTTTCTTCCATTTCAAATGCTATTTTATAATTATTTTCTTTTAATCTTATATATATTTCTTCCACATTATCCACTTCTAATTGAAAGTTGATTCCATTTCCAAATGGATATGTAAGAGGTGCTACATCCCATTTATCATTATCAGCTATTTCTTGTATCATAAATTGAATTTCCCCCATTGAAAGAAATGCAAATTTATTTTCTGGTCTATCATATTCAATTATAAAACCTATAGTTTTATAAAAATTTAAACTTTTCTTTAAATTAGTTACAGATAATTCTGGAATTATTTTGTTAAAATACATTTTTTCTTCTCCTATATCTTTTTTTGCGCAATTATATTATATACATGCCAAAATTTAGATTTTCCAGTAGCAGTATCTTTCTGGAATTTTTCCTCTGAAAAATAAAGTATTTCATAATCTTTAAAATAATTTAACAATTCTTCTTTATCAACTGTTGTTTTCATATTATTCCAACTGTCTTCTTTTCCCAGAAAATTTCCAATAAAAAATCCTTTTGAATTAATATTATTCAATACCTTTTTTACAAATTCTTCAAAATTATTTTTTACAAAAAATATACTATAATTTGCAAGTAATAAATCTATATTTGAAATTTCTATTTTTGAAAAATCATCTATTATTACTTTCAAATTTTCTTTATTATTAAAATCTTTATTTTCTATAATTTCTCTTACTTGCTCTTCTTGATCTATTGCAGTTACTTCAAACCCTTTTTCTAAAAGAAATACTGTATCGTTTCCTGAACCGCAACCTAAATCAACGGCTTTATTCCCTTGTATTTTTTCATTATAATTGTTTGCAAAAAATGTTCTAACTAAAATAGATGGATTTCCATGAGATGTAGCTTTATAAAATTCTTTTGGATTTTGCATTTTCATAATTCTAATTTTCCCTTCTTTCAATAAATTTATAATACTCACTAACTAATGGCTTATATCCTAATTTTTTTAATTCTTCATATTTCAAATTATAATTTTTTTTATTGTGTCTACCTGTTTTTATATATCTTAAACATTCTTGCATATATATATCTATTTCATGAAGTCCTTCACTTGTATTAATTATTGGAAAATACCATAAACTCCATGTTAAATCTCCCTTACTTTTTACCTCATAAAACTTTTTATTAAATTTTTTTATAACTGCTCTAATACCTCTTTCATAACTTGCATCTTTTTTTAGCATCCATCTTCTAAGTTTTTTTGATGCTCTTTTTATTTTCCCTTTTATCTTCTTTTTGGCTATATTAGATAAATCTATTCTTCCTTTATGATAGCTAAAGCCAAGAAAGTCCCATTTTTCTGCTGGATTTATATATTTTATTTTATCATTGTTTAGATTTAATTTATATAATTCTAGCATTTCATTTAATTTTTGTATGTAATTTTCTAAATTATTTTTATTTGTAAAAAATATTATATCATCTGAATATCTAGCATATAAAACTCTTTCTTTTTCAAAGTATTCATCTATTTGCTGTATATAAATATTTGCTAAAAATGATGATATTGGTACACCTGCCATTATTCCTTTATTTTCATGTATAATTTCATTATTAAACATTACTCTATCATCTTTTAGAATACTCTTTATAAATTCAAATAGTTTATTATCATCTTCTATAAATTTTTTTAACTTTTTTAATAGAATATCTACATTAACACTATTAAAATAATTTTCAATATCAACTTTATAACCATATAATTCATTAATATTTGGAGTTGATGTAAGCTTTTTTATTGCATTTTTTGCAGTATATTTTTTTCTAAACGAATAACAATTATTGCTATATTTTTTATCATATTTCTTCGAAAATAAATAGCTTATTACTTTTAAAATCAGATTTTCATCTCTATTAAAAGTATATACTACTCTTTTTCTAGATTTGTTTATTTTATTTATTAAGTGTTTTTGTGGAATTGAAAATTCATATTTGCCTTGAACTATTTTTTTAGCGATATCCATATATTGCTTACTATGTATATATTCTTCTAATTCTTCTATTTCATATTTTGTCATTGATAGTTGTTGTTTCTTAAATTCAAGATATTCTTCCCATATTTCTTCATTTTCTATTTTATTAATAATTGATTCCATACTTATTCTCCATTATAAAAAAAGCAAGAAAGAACAATTTAAATCGATTTATCGATTTACAGAACTGAACTAATATATGTTACTTGCACAACATTTTTAATTATATTAGCTTCGCCCTATCACAAGTGTATTATCTACATCTTTCTTGCTTTTATATAATAACACAATTATTAATTTTTTACAATGATTTATTCTTTATCCTTTACAATATTTTTTACCACCATAATATATTGTTTCTTTTGTTGGTTTATCCTATGTGGCTTTTATCTCCATAAATCCCCGTTAATATGCTTCGTTAATGCCATTATAAAAGCATTTCTTGTTAAATCAATTCTTGACACTTCATCTCTTGTTAAAAAACTTATTCCCCCTTTTCCTTTGCCTAATTCCTTTCCATTAAATATCTTATCCATAACTTTTCCAAGTTCTGTCTCTCTTATTTCTTTTATATATTTATCCGGTATAGGAAAACCCTGACTAGTCCCTACACTTTGCAGCCCTTCTCTATTTTCTATTACTACGCAATTTATATCAATCCATTCTCCTAATAAATTAGTAATCCCAGCTTCACTTGATACATAAAAATCCGCTTCTATTTTATTCTCTGTTGCATATTTTTTTAAGTTTTTAATTCTATTTCTAGCTCCTTGAAGTATTTCTTCATTTACTGGTTGGTCTCTCACCTCTGACTTTACAGATATTCCTTCTATTCTAATATCATCAAAATATTTTTCAAAAGCCAGCTTTGCTCCTTCTATTTTTCCTGGATTTTTTGTTCCCATTAATATTTTCATTTACTTTTCATCTCCTATATATATCTATATTCATACTGAAGATTATATACTAACCACAATCCCAATTATACAAAATATTTTTAAAATTCTTATTATTTAAATCATCTTTATTAATAAAAAAGTTTGCTACTCCTGAATCTCCCCACATAATATCATCATCTGTATCTATCTGTAAAAGTAACATATCATATTTACTATATTCTTTTTTATAATATCTTGGATCTGTCTGCGTAAAAGCTGGATATCCTAACAATTTATGTCCCCATGTTTCAAGTCTTTCATAATATTTTTCATCAATTTGTTCTAAATAGTCACTCACTTTATTTAATTCAATCTCAACATTGAACTTATCTTTTAAAATTCTAGCAACTATTGAATTAAACTTTTCATCAAAGCAATTCATTACTTCCTCTGTTTCTTTAAATATAATTTTATATGTTTCTTTGAATGGGACATAATATTCTGGTATTACTTCTCTAAATGCCTTTACTCCATTATTTGTTACCTCTTCTTCAGTTATATTGTAATTTACATTTTGATGATAAACTACTCTCCAATCTGTTTGCTTGTCTTGTTTATCAAAATTTATTTGAGCTAATAAGTTTAATTTTTGGCCCTTGCTATCTGTTGGAAATTCTTGTGCTCTTTTATTCTTTAATACTGAGTATCAAAAACATATCTATGTTCCATGCATTGAAGTTTATCTTTATAATATAGCTGTTAGTAAAACTATCAACCAGTCATATATGCCGTGTGCTATTATTAAAGATAATAAAGAACAATTTTTTATTTTTTCTTTGCATATAACAAAAATTAATCCAATAAAAGTAGTTAAAATCACTTGAATTATATTTCCATTAAAAATATGAAATAATCCAAATAATAAAGGTGTCACAATTATAGGAATAATCTTATTTTCACTTATTTTTTTTAATTTGTTTAATAAATACCCTCTAAATATAAATTCTTCTGTCAATGAAACACCCACAGTTAAATAAATAAATTGATAAATATATTGCCAAATATATTTAAAATTAGATGACGAGTAAGTATTTTCTTTTCCAAATATAAGTATTGGAATAAGTGTAATAAAAAGACTTATTACACACCCAATTGTAATTCCAATTAATATTTGTTTCAAAATTTTATTTTTACTGAATCCTAACTCACTTAATTTTTGTTTATTTTTTATGCAAAAAATTATAGGGACTAATCCAATTATCCAATACATCACAATCATAAGTATCATTCTAACAGCTAAAGGAAAATTCATTAATACATATTTATTAAAACATATAAGTCCAAATTCCAATATAAATGTACCTATAATAGCACTAATTATTTCAACAACTATTTTTTTATTTTTCAAAATTATTTTCCTCCTTAAATATTATCTTTATTTCCATTATTCAGTTGTATTCCACCATAATTATAAATTTTCAAATAACGTTATTATATAAAAAACAAAGGAACATAGCACTATGTTTCTTTGTTTTTTACTTAAATTTTAACTTCTTTAAATTACAATAATCCGTTAAAAGATGTTGCCTTTCCTGTTGAAGTACTAAATCTTACTGTAAGACTTCCTCTTTGAGCATTTGCCCATACATATGTATCTGTTGAAGAATCTTTTTTATCAAGTGTACCTTGTACGCCACCTAGCATTTCAACTACTTGATCATATGTCATTCCATCTTTTTCATTTATTTTTTTCTTCATTTCGCTATTTACTTTAGAAAAATCAACTTTTCCATTTCTTATCATATCAGTAGGATATTTAGCTTCTATAGATGCACTGTTATCTTTATCATTAATTCTAACTTCTATAGCTGTATCATCTGTTAAATCCCATCTATATAATTTCCATGAATATGTACTATTGGCATCTGATTGGCTTTTTAATGTACCTTCAAATCCTAATAATTTATTAACATCTTCAAAAGTTGTTGTTGTTTCTATTTTTTTAATTGCTTCAAAAACATCATAATTTCCTTTTGATTGTTGTGTTTGTTTCACGTTACCTGAATTGTTTGAATTATTACCACATCCTGTTAATACACCTAAACTTAAAACTAGCATTAATGCTAAACTAATAACTAAAATTCTTTTTTTCATACTATTACCTCTTTTCTTTATTTGTTAACAATTATTATATCAACGCTATAAATTATATTTTAAAAAAATTATAAAGTCAATAATTACAGCAAAAATTCTTGAAATGATTGTTACAGTTCAGTAAGAAATTTTTAAAATAGTCTGTATTTGTAATATTTGTAACAAAAATTTAATAAAATATTTTTAAGGAATTAATGTTTATAATGCTTTGATAAAATCATTTAAAGGAAATACAATTATAGCATAGCTAAAATAGGTTTATAAAACCTATTTTAGCTATGCTTTTTAAAATTTCTTACTGAACTGTAACCGACCTTTTTTCATCTTCACTATAAATTCTTGACATTATAAAAACCTCCTTAAATTTTTGTATCTTTATGATACTACTCATTTAGGGAGGTTTTCAAGTACGCCATCTCTTTGAGCGCTTACAAATAATTGTTGAAATTTGTAAAATTACAGACATAATTATATTAATTACAACTCTTTTTCTTCTCATAGTCTTCCTTTTTTATATTTTTTGATTTTATAACTGGTGTTTTTACATTCTATTTTTTGTTTATACACAGTCCTAATGCCATAAAGAAAATTGGTGCAACTTCAATAACACTAATATTAAAAAATGCTTGTATTATATACCCTATTACTGGCAAAATCAAATAAATTTGATTTTGTTTAAAGCTATATTTTACTCCTTTTATAACAACATAGGTATATAAAGCAACATAACAAATTATACTAAAAATTCCTTGAGTTACTAGCGTTTGCAAGTATTCATTATGAACTTTATCATACATAATAGTTCTGTTTCCAGCTCTAAATGTAAGAGCACGTCCGTCAAAAGCATTTGTAAAATTGTCTATGCCAACACCATGCAATAAATATTTTGGAACAATTTTTAACGTTTCTTTCCAAATATAAATTCTTTTAGTTCCATAGTAGTCATCAAAATTACCTTTTGCAATTTCTGTAGTTTCATCTTTTAATGTACCAAAGTCATTTAATAAAGTAGTTTTTCCAAGTTTTGCAATTAAACATGTAATAAATATTAAAATTGCAAATATTGCAATTATTTTAATATAATGCTCTTTTTTCAAGCAAAAAATTAAAACATATATCATTACAAAAAATAATCCAACAGCACAACTTGTAGCATTACTAATTAAAAGTCCACACATAAATAGTGCTATACAAATAGCATACAAAATGCTTTTTACAATATTTTTACTATCAATAAACAATCCAATAGAATATGATAAACAAAGTAGCATATATGTTCCTAAAAAGTTTGGATTATTAGTTAACCCAGTTATTAAAAGATTTTTATAATGGTAAAAAATTTTTACATTAAACAAATTAAAACTTTGGCAAATTGCATAAGATACCTGAATAATGCCACATAATAAAACCGTAACAGCTAAAGCCTTTTTATACTTATTAGAAACAAAAGTAGAAAGTAGCATAACAGACAAATAGTATAAAATTGCATACAATCCCTCATATCTTCTAAGCGCACCATCTAAAGCCATGCTTTTATTTATAGCAAAATGAGCTGATATAAAAGCAAATATGGTAATTAGTAATATACCTAAGTGTGACCAATCTTTTTTATATTTTTTTTCAAATACAATTACTAAAAATACAATTACATTATATTCTAAAAGTTTTCTTTCCCAAAGAGCAAGATTATTATAACTAAAGTTTGGTTTTATATTTCCTGAAACAAAAATGTAACTTCCAGCTAAAATACAAATTAAATTAGCTACTAAATAGGCTACTAATAGTTTCATCTTTGCATCTTTTGTAAAAAAATTTTTAATTGGAATTGGTATTTTATTTTTAATTTTTTCCATTTCTATTTTCATATACTTTGCCTCTTATCTATTCTATTTTTTTATTTGAACTCCTGGTGAAATTGTTTTTATTTCCTTTGTTTCGTTATTACAATAATTGCAAGCTTCTATATATGGAACATAACCATAAAAGAATTTAAATAGTTTTTTTCTTAAAAGTTTTTTATTTATATTCTCATCTAATAAATCAATATAATCGTTTTCTCTTAATGGAATTTTATTTAAAAAGGTTCCATGAGAGCTTCTTTTTGTCTTGGTCCTATTATGTTATGTGGAACTAAAATAGTATAATATATATTATTTAATTCACATATTTGTTCAATTACTTGTAAAACAGTATCACATCCTTGTATATACTCTTTTTGTCGTTTGCAAAACTCTAAAAGCATTGCAAATACTGACTTTTTTTATTTATAAATCTATTGAATCACTCCACTTTTTAGTATATAATTAACATATCAACTTAACAATAACATACTAAAAAGAAGGAGTGTTTCAAT
>JAFRDD010000169.1 GCA_017404025.1 Clostridia bacterium | reverse complement strand
TTCTTAACTCAACCTTTCTCATATATCCTCCTAAAAATCTTAATAATAAAATTATTATTTGATTTTTAGGGAACATTTATTTATTAGTTGGGACATTTTCTAAAGTTACTACTTAAGACATTATCATAAATTAATCATATTTTTATATTGACATAAGTACAAATTATTGACAAAAAATTACAAATATAGTATAATAAATCTTAGATTTTTTAAGAGAGGAAATAAAAGATGAATAACAAAAATATAAGAAATATTGCTATAATTGCGCACGTAGATCACGGAAAAACAACATTGGTTGATGCATTATTAAGACAAAGCCATATATTTAGAGAAAATGAACAAGTTCAAGAAAGAGTAATGGACTCAAATGATCAAGAAAAAGAAAGAGGAATAACTATACTTTCTAAAAACACATCAGTTATGCATGGAGATGTAAAGATAAATATAGTAGATACTCCAGGACATGCTGATTTTGGAGGAGAAGTAGAAAGAGTTTTAAAAACAGTTGATGGTGTTTTACTTTTAGTTGATGCATTTGAAGGAGCAATGCCACAAACAAGAGAAGTTTTAAAGAAATCTTTAGCATTAGGATTAAAACCAATAGTTGTAATTAATAAAATTGATAGACCAGGTGCAACTCCAGAAAAAGTAGTAGATCAAGTAATTGAATTATTTATTGAATTAAATGCAACAGATGAACAATTAGATTTTCCTGTAGTTTATGCATCAGCAAAAAATGGAATTGCAAAAATGGATTTAGCAGATGAAACAGATAATTTAGATTGTTTATTTGAAACAATTATAAATACAATAAAAGCTCCAAACTGTGATGAAGAAGGACCAGCACAAATGTTAGTATCAAATATAGATTATGACGATTATGTTGGAAGAATTGCTGTTGGAAGAATAGAAAGAGGTGTTATAAAAGTAGGAATGCCTGTTTCAATATGCGGTAAAGAAGATAAGATAACACAGGGAAGAATTGCAAAAGTATATACACATGTGGGCCTTAATAAAGTTGAAGTTGAAGAAGGTAAAGCAGGAGATATTATAGAACTTGCAGGTATTCCAGATATTAACATAGGAGATACAATATGTGATTTCAATAATCCAGAAAAAATACCATTTGTAGATATAGATGAGCCAACAGTATCAATGACATTTAGTGTAAACAATGGACCATTTGCAGGTAAAGAAGGACAATTTATTACATCAAGACATATAAGAGATAGACTATTTAAAGAATTAGATAGAAATGTTTCATTAAGAGTTAAAGAAACAGAATCTCCAGATTCATTTGAAGTTTCAGGAAGAGGGGAATTACATTTATCTGTATTAATAGAAACAATGAGAAGAGAAGGATTTGAATTGTTAGTATCTCGTCCCAAAGTTATATTTAAAGAAATTGATGGAGTAAAATGTGAACCAGTAGAATTATTAGTTGTTAATGTACCAGATGATTGCGTTGGAAATGTAATAGAAAAATTAGGTAGAAGAAAAGCAGAAATGGTAAACATGGAACCAGCAGAATTAGGACACACAAAAATAGAATTTAGAATTCCAGCAAGAGGGCTAATTGGTTATAGAACAGAATTCTTAACAGATACAAAAGGAGAAGGTACAATGAATCATATATTTGATTCATATGAGCCATATAAAGGAGATATTCAAGCCAGAGTTAGAGGAACAATTGTAGCATTTGAAGCAGGAAAATCAATTACTTATGGTTTATATAATGCACAAGATAAAGGTGATTTATTTATAGGACCAGGTGTAGATGTATATGAAGGAATGATAGTAGGGCTTAATTCAAGAGGAGAAGACTTAGCAATAAACGTATGTAAAGAAAAACATTTAACAAATACAAGAGCTTCAGGTTCTGATGATGCTTTAAGACTAGTTCCACCAATTCAAATGTCACTTGAAAAAGCAATTGAATTTATTCAAGACGACGAATTAGTTGAAGTAACACCAAAATCAATTAGATTAAGAAAGAAAATATTAGATAGTAAAGAAAGAGAAAGAGCAGCAAGAAATAATAAATAATAATGGCGGGAATTTATGTCCCGCCTATTATTGAATGGAAGGTAAAAAAATGAATAAAAAAGAATTAGAAATAATAAAAGAAAAAGCTTTAGAAAATCATATTCCAATAATAATGGATGATACTTTAGAAGTTATAGCTAAAAGCTTAAAAGAATTAAAGCCAAATAGAATTTTAGAAATAGGAACAGCAGTAGGATATTCTGCAATGTGCTTTTCAGAATATTTGCAAACAGGTGGAATAATAGATACAATAGAAAGAGATGAAGAACGTATAAAAGAAGCAAAAATAAATATAAAAAATGTAGGAGTAGAAGATAAAATTAAAATTTATGAAGGCGATGCAGTAGAAATTTTACCTACATTAAACGAAAAATATGATATGATATTTATTGATGCAGCAAAAGGAAAATATCCATTCTTTTTAAAAGAATCAATTCGTATGTTAAGTGAAAAAGGAATAATTTTTGCAGATAATATTTTATATAAAGGATATGTATTAAGTGATTATAATAAGCATAAACAACGTACAGCGGTTAGAAATTTAAGAGAATACATAAAAGAAGTGACAGAAAATCCAAATCTTGAAACGGAAATATTAGAAGTTGGAGATGGATTAGCAATAAGTAAGAGAAAATAAACGTAAGGAGTAGAAAATGAAAAAGATAGAATTATTAGCACCTGCAGGTTCTTTCGAAAAAGCAAAAATAGCATTTTTGTATGGAGCAGATGCAGTATATTGTGGTACATCATCATTATCTTTAAGAACAAGAGCTGATATGCAAGATGATGATTTGGAAAAAACAATTAAATATGCACATTCAATAGGAAAAAGAGTACATGTAACATTAAATATATTTGCATGGGATGAAAAATATGAAGAAATTATTGAAATGGCAAAAAGATTAAATGAATTAAAGCCAGACGGAATAATTGCAGCAGATGGTGGAGTAATAGAAATATTAAAAAAATATGCACCAGATGTTGATATACATATAAGTACACAGGCAAATATAGTGAGTTTAAGAGATTGTGAATTTTGGTATCACAATGGTGCAAAAAGAGTTATACTTGCAAGAGAGTTAAACAAAGAGCAAATTAAATATATAATGGAAAATAAACCAAAAGATTTAGAAGTTGAAATGTTTGGACATGGAGCAATATGTTTTGCATTTTCAGGTAGATGCTTCTTAAGTGATTTTATGGCGTGTAGAAGTGCTAATTTAGGAGATTGCGCACAAAGTTGTAGATGGTCTTATAATTTATATGCAGAAGAAGCAAATAATCCAGGAAATTTAATGCCAATAGAATTAAGCGAATATGGAACAAGTATATTTTCTTCAAAAGATTTATGTTTAATAAAAGAGATTCCTGAAATAATAGATATGGGATTAGATAGTTTAAAAATAGAAGGAAGATTAAAAACAGAATACTATTTGGCAAGTGTAATAAATGTATATAGAACTGCAATAGATGATTATACAAATAATCCAGAAAAATATGATTATAAAAAATATTTAAATGAATTAGAAAAAGTAAAAACAAGAAGTTTAACAACATTTTATTTTAATGATAGAAACAATAAAGATATTCAAGAATATTCAGGTAGACAATATAATGATCTTTACGAATTTGGTGCAAAAGTAGAAGAATATAAAGAAGAAAAATCTATAGTTGAAATAAAAAATAAATTAAAATTAGGTGATGAATTAGAAATAATTATACCCAATAAATTGGAGCCAGTAATTTTTAAAATAGAAAAATTATGGGATTATGATACTGATGAGGAAATCACAGAAATAAGCCCTGGAGTAAAAGGACAGAAAGTGAAAATAGAATTACCAATAAAATGCGAAAAAAACTGGATAATAAGGAGAAAGAAATAAATAAAAAAATTTTCAAGAGGGACGGTCCTTTTTGAAAATTTTTTTATTTTTTCAAAAAGGACCGTCCCTTTTGAAAATTAGCTAAAGAATTTGAGATTGTGAAACCTAATAAAATGCATGGAATAACAATCATAGATGATATATCAAAATTAAAATCAGGTAATAATAATATGGTAGAACCAAGTGTAAATCCTATTATTGTATAAAAGGTTTTGGCATAACAATTTTTGAATAGTATTTTAATAAATTTCATAAAGGCGAGTGAACCAATAATTATACCAATTCCAAATGGAATTAGTACAGGAAAATATAAAGATGAAATTGAGTTTATATATGTTGAGTATACACCTAAAAGCATTAGGATAGCAGTACTACTTATACCAGGAATTACTATTCCAGCAGACATACAAATGCCACTTATAACTAAAGAAAAGAAACTTATAGAACTTTGTGATTGAACTAAAAAAGTATTTTCTATAAGTGAAGATAAAATTACTATAAAAAAAGCAATAATTGTAAATAAAAGATTAATTGGATTGAAATTTTCTTTTGAATTTACATTTTTAACAAGAGATGGTATGGTACCTAAAATTAATCCAACAAAAATAGAATTTGTCTGAATAGGAAATTTATAAAGTAAATAATTTAAGATATTACTAAAAAATAATACTCCTAAAATTATTCCAAGTACTATGGGAAATAAAAATTTAATATTTTTTTTTGTATTTTTAAAAAAATATAAAATACTATCCAATAATTTTTCATAAATGCCAAAGACAACACAAAAAACACCACTGCTAATTCCAGGGAGTATGGCTCCAGCACCAATTAATATACCTTTAAAAAAATAAAAAATAGAATTCATGAAAATATCCTCTCTTTTGTAAAATATATGCAAAAGAAAGGATATTTATATTATAAGTTTTGTTGTTTATTAAAATATCTAATTAAAGTATATATAACTTCTTTTGATTCATCTTTTAAATTATAGAATCCGACTAGTTCTGTATCTGTTTTTTGAATATCAAATTCTATGAAATCACTTAATAAATCATTAGGAGTAATTTTATAAAGATTACATAATTTTACAAAAGTATCAATACTACCTCTAGTTTTATCACGTTCAATATCACTGATATATCTTGGAGCTAAATCTAAAATTTCGGCTACTTGCTCTTGAGTTAATCCTAAAGAGATTCTGGCATTTTTTAATTTTTTTCCATAAGTTACAGTTTGTTTATTTAATTTTTTACTTTTCATATAATCACCTAAAATACTTATATCAGTTAAACTAAAAAGTATAAACGAAATAGAAAACGTATATAAGCGGATTAAAAACGATATAAGTTCTAGTATATAATATTTGCAATACTTTTGAAATTTATGTATATCAACAAAAAAATGCATAATTCGACTTTTTAATATATATAATAAAAATATAGGGCCATGCACTTTTAAAATCTTTAAACATATAATTTATGTATAAAGAAATTGGAGGTGCATTTATGTTTTCAGCAATATGTTCAATTGGAATAATAGAATTTTTGCAGTTTTTTAAATCTGCAATATTTGTAACTGGCTATATAGCACGGAAGTAATATATTTCCAGAGCCGTTATCAGCTGAAGAAGAAAAAAATTCTTTAGAAAAATTAGCTAATGGGGATGAAGAAGCTAGAAATTTGTTGATAGAAAGAAATTTAAGGTTAGTTGCTCATGTGGCAAAAAAGTATTCAAATTCAAAAGTAGATCAAGATGATTTAATATCTATTGGAACAATAGGTTTGATAAAAGGAATAAATAGTTTTAAAGTAGAAAAGGGTGCTAGACTTTCTACATATGTATCTAGGTGTATAGATAAAGCTATACTCGCATGATGGTTACAGATAATGAGATTAAAGAATTACTTATTAAAGTCAAAGAAAATGCTAAAATTAAGCTGACTAAATTTAAAGTTAATGAAGTAATATTAAAGAATAAAACATTAGGTGGACAGATTCAATATTATAGAAAATTAAATAATATGACTCAAGAAGATTTAGCAAGTAGAGTTAATTTAAGTAGAGATGCAATTATAAAATATGAAAATAATAAAGAAAATAAGCAATTAAATATGCAGACAATGAAAAATTATTATTCAATATTTAAAGTGCTTAAAATGGAAAACTCAATTGAATTAACAGGGTATGAAAAATTTATACTAAAAGGTCAAAGTAGTGCTTTAAGAAATATAATATCTATACTTGGAATAACACAAAAGTCTTTTGCAAAACTTGTGGACAAGCCATATACAACCGTAAAAGAATGGATGCAAGATAGAGTTAATATGTCTAAAAATACTTTTGAACATATTGAAAATATATTAAATGAAAATGGTTACAGTTTGGTAAATTTAAAATAGAATAAAATTTTTTTTAATAGGATGATGAAAAGAAATTAATTAAGGTGAATTTCTTTTTATCATTCTATTATTTTGCAATTAATTATAAAAAAATACAATTATTAATGGGTGTCAAAAATTCACCCAATGAATTAAAGTGTAACCCAGCTAAAAGCCACGCTTTTAGGCTGTTTGTGGGAGGCTAAGTAGACTCCCTGTTCCTGCAAAATTGCTATGAGAGCAATTTTGAACTTAAAAATTTGAAAGGGGGTGAAAATTTTATGGAGCAAAGAAATAAAGAAGAAAGCATGAAAATAGTTGTTAGAGTTCCAAAATCATTTAAAGAACAGATATACAAAGCAGTAGCAAAATCATCATATAGTAGTGCTTCAGAACTTATAAGATCAGGCATAGAAAAGGAATTAAAAATACAAAGTATGAAAGATAATCTTGACTTTGTATCTAAAGAATTAAGTAAATTAATTGATATTAAGTTAGATGGATTTATCAGTTCACAAAGAAAACTATATGCTAACAATGTAAGAATAAGTGCAATAAATACTTATGCTGTTGGTGAAATGTTGAAACGAATTTTGGGTGATGAATTTCATGAAGATTTTCTTGCAATATTAAAAAGTGCAAGAGAAAAAGCTAATTACTATGTTAGTAGAAAACCAGAAGATATTTCAAAAGAAGAACTAGCTGATTTTTTCAGTATTGGTAAAGATTATAGAAATGAATAATTAAATATTTGGAATTAAGAAACATCTATAAATTGAATAGGTGTTTTTTTATTTCCAATAACGAGAGATGCCATAAACTCGTTATAAAACAACAAAGTGAAAAGTTTAGTCAGCTGATGCAGTAGAATGACTTGCAGTATTTTTAACGGTCTATTAAAAATATATGTGTAGGTGAGATTTCGTAACGCAAACTCACAATAAAAAAAGAGTTCTAGGGGGCAAAACTTGATTGATGGATATACTGGTGTAAAAAGTGTGGGCAAGTATGCACAAAGACATTAAAAGTCAGCACCAGTAGTAGATTTTAAATCTACATACTAGACTGCCATAAGCGGCGCGACGGAATGAGGGGTTTCGTTTATGGTGTATTATTTTTTATGAACATAAGGGGATAATACACCATTTTACTCTGCTCTAAAATTTCAGGGTTTCAGTTATATAAAAATAAATATGATTTTATGTCAAAATGATATAGATTTTTAAGGGTTAATGTGTTATTATTCTAAGTAATAATTAGGAAGGAAAATAAAAAATATGAAAATCATAACGTTATGTGGTAGTATGAAATATAAAAAGGAAATGATGGAATTAGCGATAGAACTACAATTAAAAGGTAATATTGTGTTGACTCCAGCATATCCTGTAGATGAAAATAAAAATTATTCTCTAGATGAAATGGAAATGTTAAGCAAGGTACATAAGGAAAAGATTAATTTATCTGATACAATTTTTGTTGTAAATGTTAATAATTATATTGGAAAAAGCACTAAAAGCGAAATCGAATATGCACAGTCTTTGAATAAAGAAATAATGTATTATGAAGGTGAATAGATGGGACAGAATTTAAAAGATAAAATTGAAAAAATCCAAACTCCACAAGATGTTTTTAATTTCATGAATGAAAACATTGAATATGGATGGTTAGATATAAATGGTAAAATACATATCAAAACTATGAAAGAATTTAGACGTATATATAGAACTATGTCAATAGATGAAATTCTAGAATATAAAATGGGAACATGTATTGATCAAGTTCAATTAATGCATTATTTATTAAATAAAATTAATATAAAAAATAAAATGTTTTGTTGTAGAATATTTGAGCCAGATGATTATGATAATCTTGAGGAAGAAGAACATATGCATTGCTTTATTTTATACTATATTGATAACAAAGTTTATCATATGGAGCATCCAAATTTTGAACGCAAAGGAATATATGAATATAACAGTGAAGCTGAAGCATTAGAAACAATTGTTAAATATTATATAGAGCTTAGAGGTGGTAAAGATAGTCCAACTAAGGAATTCTTTGAGGTACCAGTTCATATTAGTTTTAAAGATTTTAATAAATATATAAATAATTTATAAGTAAGAAGGTAAAAAATGTTTATGTTAGAAAGGAATTATTTAAATGGAAGAAAAAATTGATGTATTAAATGAATTTGGAGAATTTACAGGACAAATAGCGACGCGTGAGGAGTGTCACCAAAAGGGGTTGTGGCATAGAGCAGTATATGGTTTTGTTATTGATAAAGAATCAAATGTTTTACTTCAAAAAAGAAGTGCTAATAAAAAATTATGGCCTAATCTATGGGATGTAACTGTAGGTGGCCATGTAGATAGTGGAGAATTTGGAAGACAAGCATTAATACGCGAGATAAAAGAAGAACTTGGAATTGATGTAAATGACAATGAAATAAAGTATATGCTAGGTTCAACTTCAATAAATGCAAAAGGAGGTATAATCAATAAGCATTACAATGAATGTTATATGATCTTAAAAGATATAGATATATCAAAAGTTGTGCTTCAAAAAGAAGAAGTTTCAGAAGTGAAATATTTTTCTAAAGATGAATTACTTAAAAGAATAGAAAATAATTATGATGGTTTGACAGATAAAACTGGACCTTGGAATTTCTTAAAAAGAATTTTGAATAGTTCAACTACTAATAAAGTAAATGATGAAAATAATTCATATGTATGTGAATATGGGCAGTTACATGATTATAGTAAGCTTAATATTGAAAAAGTTGAAAAAGATAGAACAGGTAAATCATATAATAATGTTGATGAATTAAAGAAAGACTTAAAAGAGGTGTTTTTGATATATTAAAAGTGGACCAAAAAATCAATTGATTACAATTGAAAAATGGACCACTTTTTTTACATTATATCCAAGTACATGATAGAATGTATTTGGAGGTTTAAGGAGATGAAAAATTTAATGGATATATCAG
>JAFRDD010000168.1 GCA_017404025.1 Clostridia bacterium | reverse complement strand
ATTGAAACACTCCTTCTTTTTAGTATGTTATTGTTAAGTTGATATGTTAATTATATACTAAAAAGTGGAGTGATTCAATAGATTTATAAATAAAAAAAGTCAGTATTTGCAATGCTTTTAGAGTTTTGCAAACGACAATAAAAAATATACAAAGGATGGTCTTATATGAAATTAAAAAATATTGCAAAATTTATCTTATACTTTTTATCAATCTTACTTACAATTGGTTATATAATTTACAGAATTTTCTTTACTCTTCCTACTAAACTCGGAATTGTATCAATGATATTCGCAATAATTGTATTATTTGTCGAAATATGGGAATCAATAGATTTCTTTATTTATTTTTTGAATATCTTATCCGTAAATATAAAAACTCCCAAAATTCCAAAACTTGAAAATAATACAGTTTATCCAGATATAGATATTTTTATAGCTACCTATAATGAAGGTCAAAACATATTAAAAAGAACAATTGATGCTTGTTTAAATTTAGAATATCCTGAAAAAGAAAAATTGCATATATACATTTGTGATGATGGTAATAGAAGAGAAATAGAAAATCTCGCAAAATCTATGGCAATTAATTATATCTCTCGTTCAAGCAATAAAGATTCTAAAGCTGGTAATTACAATAATGCTGTTTCAAAAACAAATTCACCATATATTGCAACATTTGATGCCGATATGGCTCCTACTCCAGACTTTTTAATGAAAACATTACCATTCTTCATTAAGAATTCTAAAGAAAAAATTGGATTTGTACAATTACCTCAAAGTTTTATAAATCCAGATATATTCCAATATAGATTTAGGTTAGAAGATAAATTACCTTTTGAACAAGAATATTTTTACCACTCAATTCAATTAGCAAAAAATGCGACAAATTCTGCTATTTATTGTGGTACAAACACTTTATTTAATCGTCAAGCTATTATTGATGCAAATGGTTTTGCAACTGGAACATTAACAGAAGATATTGCAACTGGAATGTTAATAGAATCAAAAGGTTATAAATGTATTGCTTTACCTGATGTTGGAGCATATGGTATTTCTGTAGAAGACTTTAATGGTTTTGCAAAACAACGTTCTCGTTGGGCTAGTGGATGTATTCAAACATTAAAAAAATATAAAATTTTTAAAATTAAAGGTTTGACTTTTAGACAAAAATTAGAATATTTGTCTTGTGTATCTTATTGGTTTTTTGGAATACGTAGATTTATATACTTATTAGCTCCTTTGCTATTTAGTATATTTGGAATTATTATAGTTGATTGTGACTTAAAAATTTTCCTTTCTATATGGCTTCCAACTTATTTACTAAAGAGATTTGCCCTTGATATTTTACAAGGAAAAAGACGTTCATCTACATGGAATAAAATTTATGAAATTATTTTAACTCCAATTTTAGCACCAAGAACTTTAAAAGAATTATTTGGATTAAAACAAACAAAATTTGAAGTAACTCCAAAAAATACATCTAGTAACTCAATGTCAGGAACAAATAAAAAAATATTATTTGCACATTCTATATTATTATTATTAAATATTGTTGGATTTGCTATGTGTTTTGCAAGAGTTTATGATGCACAGTTAAGTAATTATATATTATCATTTGTATGGACATTTTCTAATATATTTTACTTATTCCTTGCATTTATATTTGATATTAGATATA
Organism: Clostridia bacterium; assembly: GCA_017404025.1. Lineage (GTDB taxonomy): Bacteria > Bacillota > Clostridia > TANB77 > CAG-508 > CAG-269. The sequence continues at coordinate 2,388 of JAFRDD010000168.1, read as the reverse complement.
AAAAATATGAGTATAAAAACTTTGTGCCAAATAAAATAAAAAAATATAAAACATCATCTATATTATCTATATTTCTAAAAAGGAGGAAGTCAAAATAATGAAAAAAATTATAGTAGGAATTATAATTTTCATTATAATTATTGTATTAATATGTGAATTCACTCCTGTTTCAGAAGTATTAGATAATATCATTTATAATAATTATGTTTCGGATAATGGATGGCTTTATGTTGATGGAACTTCAATCAAAAATAAAAGAAATAAAAATTTCACATTGAAAGGTGTTAGTAGCCATGGCCTTCAATGGTATTCTGATATTATAACTTATGATAATTTAAAAAACTTAAAAGAAAGTTGGAATATAAACGTTTTTAGAATTGCAATGTATACTTCAGAAAATGGTTATATATCAAATAAAGAAGAAATTAAAAACAAAGTTATAGAAATTGCAAATAATGTTATAGATTTAGATATGTATGCAATTATTGATTGGCATATTTTAAGAGATAATGACCCTAATACATATAAAGAAGATTCAAAAGAATTCTTTAATGAAATATCTAATTTATATGCTGATAAACCAAATGTAATATACGAAATTTGTAATGAACCTAACGGAAATTCTATTAGTTGGGATAAACATGTAAAACCTTATGCTGAAGAAATTATTCCAATAATTAGACAAAATAGTCCAAAATCTCTTATTATTGTTGGAACCCCGACATGGTGTCAAGAAGTTAATGCAGCAGCAGATAACCGATTAGATTTTGATAATATTTTATATTCATGCCATTTCTATGCTGGGACACATGGTGAGGATTTAAGAAAAAATGTTGAATATGCTTTATCTAAAGGTGCTCCTATAATAATTTCTGAATGGGGAACTACAGATATGACTGGTAATGGAAGCATCTATACAGATAAAGCTAATGAATGGATAGACTTTTTAAACAAAAATAATTTAAGTTGGATAAATTGGTCTTTTTCTAATAAAAGTGAAGGATCTGCAATTATTTTGCCAACATATACTTTAATAAACGAAGAAACTGGACTTTCAAATGATTTTAATGATTATTTAACTGATTCAGGTAAATATGTGAAAAATTTATTAAAAAAATAAAAAATCTCTATACGAAGTAAGCCCAAATTGTTATACCAAAAATTTAACATTTTGGGTTTACTTCGTAATAATACTCCTATTGGTCATAAGTATACATACTATTTATTGTTTCATCTTGCTCAGATTCTTTTGAAATCAAGCTATTTATTTTATCATAATCATAACTTATTTTCTTTCCATATTATATATTTTCCCTTACTATCATCCTGCTTTTATTTTATGCTTTCTTCTTTTTTTATATTTTCCAATTCTTTGTTTAACCACTCAAAATGTTTTTTTAATATCTCATTATAATTATCTAAAGAGTAATATTCTTTTGGATTTATTTTATTATTAACTCCTTGTATGATATGAGGAGAATTATGGGGAAAATTCAATTTTCCCCACATCTCTGTTAAATCTATCAATCCCTGAACATAATTTTCGTTCTTATGAATATTTTTATATACGTATATATATACCCATTTTCTAAATTCTAATTTTTCGTCTATATTTTTTTCCATTTCAACTAACTTCTGTATGTAATAATTTAATTGTTCAATATCTTCTTCATATTCACATGCTATACTCTCTATTAATAATTTATATTCTATATTTTCAAAGTTATTATCTAAATATGATATAGCATAATTTATTACATCATTTGAACTTAATTCTCCATAAAATTCTTCACTTCCACGGAACCCAATATCTATCAATTTCCATGAAATATTTAACCCTTTTTCTTTAAAATCATCTATCCTAATCATCTTTCCTCCTATGGTTTTATTGGAATTCCTGTTATTTTGCCACCAGGTATAAACATTCTATGTGTTACATAATTATCTTGTAAAATCCATTTAAAACGACCTTCTACTCCATTTAGTGAACCTTCTATTTGATATAACATTCCATTATCAATTTCTATTTTTACTGCCATTCCTGCATAATTATCTACAATGTCATTAAAATTATGATATGCATCTAATTTAAGTGCGCTTCCTACTCTTTCTTTTCCTATTATATCATTTTCGATATTCGCCTCTACATAACCACTATTAGAGTTATTATTTCCTCCTACAACCGCTCCACTAGCACTACTATTGCTTCTTGCCAATCCACTAATACTATCGATATACTCGTACATGATAAAGAAAAATGCTACTTCTCCATCAGCTCTTCCTGTATAATACACATCATCCTTATCTTCTGCTGTCGTTAAAGAAGATTCATCTACTAACTCAGCAACCGTTTTCATGTACTGCTCATAAGAAACGTAATTTTGATCT
>JAFRDD010000167.1 GCA_017404025.1 Clostridia bacterium | reverse complement strand
TTGATTATGATAGAGAAATTGATTATTATCTTCATAAACTAACTGATGCTTTAAAAAGTGATACTCCTAATTCTGTACAACGTTCATTAAGAATTTGGAAAATGATTTATTTATTGAAGATAGGATTTTATATATCAAAACATTCAGATGAATATCTTGATTTAGCTAAAACAATTAAATAATAAGATTATGATATACAATAACATAGATAAACTTATTGCTGAGGCAATGAAAAATCATGACAATGTAAGATTGTCAACACTTAGACTTATTAAAACAAAGTTTCTTGAGTATAAGACAAGCAAGGGAGCAAAACCTATTGATGAAGCAATTGAGATAAATCTTTTAAGAAAAATGGTTTCTGAAAGAATGGATTCAATTGCAGTATATCTTACTGCTAATAGAAATGATTTAGCGGAAAAGGAGCAGAATGAAATTAATATCATTAAAGAATTTTTACCAGCTGAAGTAACAGAGGAACAAATTCAGAAGGCATTTAATAATGTTCTTAATAAGGGAATTGAACCTATAAAGAGAAATATGGGTATATTCATTAAGAGTATTAAGGAAGAACTTCCAATTGCAGATGGTAAGACAGTATCTACATTTGTATCATCAAGACTAAGTTAATAATATTTTTATACAAAAGATATTTAACAGTATGAAAAGATTAAGTGAATTTATTAATGAATCTAAAGGACAGCCTATTGATGACCAGTGGATTAATGATGAAAAACCTGTTATGACTAAAGATGGTCGTCAAGCAATTATTGTCAGTGTAGATATGGAGGAAGTCCCCAATATTATTAAAGGCAATGTAAAATGGAATGATGACCTTTTAGAATATGAATGGCTTGATGATGGTACTTGTAAGAAGGCTCTTGATAGACTAGGTAATCCTAAGAAACCTGATGAAAGCGATAATCTCGTAAAAGCAATTTAATAATATGTTTGAAATTTTAGATGGGTATGTCTCCCCTACTATTATCGAGGAGAGAAAAATGAATGTAGCATCAATGGATGTATTTTCAAGATTGATGATGGAAAGAATCATCTTTCTTGGAACAGATATAGATTCAAATGTTGCTAATACTGTCAATGCTCAATTACTTTGGCTTGACTCAATAAATCATAATGAAATAACATTATATATAAATTCTCCAGGTGGAAGTGTATATGATGGACTTTCTATATATGATACTATACATACAATAAAAAGTCCTGTTAAAACAATATGTATAGGATTAGCTGCAAGTATGGCAAGTATATTGTTAGCAGCAGGTAAGAAAAGATATGCACTTAAGCATTCAAGAGTAATGATTCATCAACCTTCTTCTGCAGTAAAAGGACAAGCAAGTGATATAGTTATTACTGCAAATGAAATTACAAGAGTAAAGAATGAATTGAATCAAATTCTTGCAACAAAAACTGGGCAGCCTCTTGATAAAATTGAAAAAGATACTGATAGAGATTACTATATGACTTCTACAGAAGCTCTTAAGTATGGAATAATAGATGAAATTATATAATTATGGATATTGATGTTAATGAAATAGGAAGACAATCTTATAAGTTATTAAGAGATTCAAAGGTTATTCCAGATAAAGATAAATCAGATTTGACTTTTAAAGAAAGAGATGAAATTGTTAACTTATTATATGATAAGTTAGAAACATCAATAAGTAAGAGTAAGATAAAAGATAATGCCCATAAGTATGAATTTTTATCTTATGTTTATCTATCTGTAATATTATATTTGGATAATACTGATTTAAATAAATTCATTAAAATAAGTACTAAATCTTTGAATCCAAATAACTAAAAAATCTATAATTAAATTATACAAATTAAATTTTAAATTTCTTTTTTATTATGAGATTGGTATTAATCTATAAATTAAAAAATTCCAATCTTAATGTTTAACCTTTTAAAATCTAAAGTAGATGGCAAAAGAAAAATTGATTACTGCTGCAGATGTGTTTGATATTTTGGATTCACCGTTTGCAGACGACAAGGAGAGAATTAAATATATCTCCGAGCATTACGGAAATATGAGTGTTGCCAAGGCATTCTCCGTATATTATGGACTTGAACTTCCCGATGAAGTAAAGTCAAATCGAAATGTCAATACAGTTAATGTTGTAGAACTCGGAAAAATTTATACTGGTACTGTCAAGGAGTTCACTAAAAACATTATGACTTTCGATATCCCTGGTATAAAGGAGGAGATAATTTGCAAAGAACCGTTTGCAACTTGTATGGACAGTATCAGAAATTATCTTTTGACACATGATAACAAACTTATGTTTGAGGTTCGTCAGAAGGACCATGATAAATATTATGTGTCAGTAATCAATGCTTATTATAAGGCTTGGGAGAACATTATCAAGAAAGCAATTGAACATGAAGACGGTATTAATGTTCATATTGATGAATTGGTAAAGGGTGGTTATGTATGTCATACAGATATCACTACACTTACTGAACTTACTGGTAAGTCTTATGTATCAAGTGTATTTATTCCTGGTTCTCATATTGTTCTTAATATTGAACGTGATTTTGAGAAGTGGATTGGACAGGATGTTGTAATTGTTCCTCAGAAATTTGTTGAATTTAAGAAAGACCTTAAGACAGGTTATACTGAGAACAGTCTTGTGGGTTCAAGAAAGAGAGTTCTTCAGATTCTTGGTACTAAGAATATGTATACTCTTTGGAATGATCTTGAGACAAAAAAGAAACTTGCAGCTCTTGCAAATAAGTCTGAAGTACAATCAGATGTTTATGATGGAACTGTAACTGGTATCATTAATTCTAATAAGAAGACTGGTATTTTCGTAGAACTTGATGGAATGTACATTACTGGTCTTATGCCAATGGATGTTACTGATTTGCTTGATTATAAGCCAGGTGATCCTGTGAAAGTAAGAATCCAGGAGTTTGAGGTTCAGGAGGGTAAAGATCCATTTATCCTTAATAAGAAAAATCAGGTTATTAAATGCAATGTAAGACCTGTGTTTGAAATTGCATAATAATCTGTTTATAAGAACAAAAAACTTGAATGAAAAGAGGCGGTTTTAAAACCGCCTCTAATTTTTTATAATGTAACTAACCCGAAACATTTATTGCCTTTTTTAATCAGTGGACCAGAATATCTTTGTTCATTTCCTTCAGAATCAATGTAACTATAATATTCTTCTTGAGCAGGAATTTCATCAACATGTTCTAATTTGAACATGTTCTTTTCAGTATATGTAAAATACTTATTTCCTTCTTCATCAGTCTTAATATTATCAAAGTACATTATTTCTTCACCTAATGAATTGACATATGAATAATATGCATGCTGTGCCTTTACTTCAGCAATCTCAGGATGATATTCTAAATCTTTAGATACTTCCTCATGAGATATTTTTGTAAGCATTCCATTATAAGTTCCGTCGTGATTAGCTGCTACAACCCCAACATATTTCTTTTTATTTCCATTTTCATCTATGTAATAAAAACTTTCTTTCATAATGTCAACTTAAATATATTTACTCTGCAACAACTTTTAATGTAACAGTCTTAGATACTCTTGAACCATCATTTGCAGTAATCTTAATATCATAATTTCCTGGAACTGTAATAGCTTCAATAGTATTTTCAGCTGTTACTACAATATTTTCGCTTTCTGATGTTAATGAGACTGAATTGTTAGTTGCTGTAGCAGGAAGTACTGTCCAATCAAAATCAATAGGATTTCCTACAGGTACAGTTACAGAATCAATGTTACCACTAATAACAATCTTATCTCCAATCTTTACACTATCAATTTTAATTTCTTCGACATATACAGTTGTATCAACTGGTGTTGAAGGTTCATCTGGTGTTGATGAATCAGATCTTGTAAGTGTAAATGATGAGCTAAATGATACACCAGATTCTGCATATGCAATAATTTTACCAGTAGATCCAACTCTTGAGCTATCTGTTGTTGCTTTAACTTTAACCATTCCTTCAACACCAGTATCAGTATCTACAGTAAATCCACTAAATGTTGAATACCAATAAAGCTGTGTATTTGTTACATTCTCAGGAGACAATGTATATGAAAGATTAAATGTTTCTCCAACTTTAATATTTGCAGATGGTGTAAACTCAATATCAGTTACAGGATAACGATTCTTTTCTTCTACAACATGAGCATCATCCCCAAGTTTATCCCATTTATTTCTAAAGTATGTTCCATCTTCTGTAGCAAATGTTACATCATAAACTCTTTCATATTTATTAGAATATGCATTCTTGGTAAAATATTGAACAGTACCATCAAGTGTCATTTGTTCATAAGCAACCTCAACATATTTTTGTCCATTAGGAACATAAAGAATAGTCTGTGATGGGAATGTACAATATGCTGTAGGTGGATCATTATGTTCAAAATCAATTTCTCTTAAACTTGTACAACCATCAAATACCTCTTTACCAATATACTTAATGTTTGCTGAAAGTGGAACTCTTTCAAGAGATGTACAATTCTTAAATGCGCCTCTTTTGATATTCTTAATCTCAGGAGGAAATGCTATGTATGAAAGTTCAGTACATCCTTCAAAAGCATATGCACAGATTTCGTCATTGTTATCAATACCATATCTTACAACATGAGTATTTGCTTGAGCGAATGTATATGAATATGGAACTTTACTTTTATCATTAAGTTCTATATTAGATTCATCAATAATAAGTTTGTTAATCATATTTATATATAATTATTTTATTTATCTTCTTTAAAAATTGTTATTACTTCATCATTAAGTATATCTTCAGTTACAATACCAAAGTAAGTATTTTCTTCAAGATTGAATTCTGGTTGTCCAATAAATACTTTTTCATTTCCATTATTATCAATATATGAAAAATATTCATCAACATGTTCAACAGCTTCAACCTTTGGGTGATAGTCTAATATTACTTTATGAGTCTTAATAACCTTACCTACATATGTACCATCTATGTCAGTAGTAATGATGCCTGAAAATTTACATGATTCACCAGCTTCATTTATATATGAATAATATTCTGGTTCATGTTTTACAGCATCATGTTTTGTAAGTTCAACCTTTATTTGTTTTGGCTTTACTGGCATAGGGTTTGCACCATGATTATCAACATGTTTCTTATTTCCTTTCTTTACATTAAAAGTAAAATTTGCCATTTTTGTCTTATAATCAAATTTATAAATAAAAATAATATTGAATTTGTAACAAACATTACTATATTATATTGTACAAACAAAACAGATTATGGAATATATTGGTAAGGCCGACAAATTTTACACCCTTTGGGAAGTCAATACTGAAACTCGTACAACAATGAGAGGTGAAACCTACATGGTTACATATCATCAGTATATCAAGAACATCTCTTTTGACCTTGTAAAGGCCACCAATAAATATCCTAATGCAATTCTTGATACTTCTCTTCGCGGTCATTCTTCTTGGTCCTCTTACGATTATCCCAAGCCGCCAGCTGATGAGTTTCAGGGAGGTAAATACCAGGGAGATAAAATTGCTGAATGTACTGATTATCAATATCTTCATTGGGCTTATGACCTTGGTTATATTATTCCTTGGGAATCAAGAGAAATAGTTCTTGGAATTCTTGAAGCTCATGGATATAGGAAAATTAATGATACTCATATTGCTACTCCTGAAGAAGTAGAAAAAATTGAAAAAAGTTATACTGAATGTGAAGAAGCTCAGAAAACTTTAGAAGAGTTTGGTTCCATTAAGATTGTCGCTACTAAAAATCTTGATGAATTTGGAAATTTGAGTATTGGAAATCTCGAATTTAATTTCCCTAATTATAAATATCTTGAATACGGTGGTTATCCTTATGGACTTCCAATTGATTCAAATGGAAAAGCTAAAAGAATTAAGAATAAGGAAATTGAGATTATTCCTGAATCTTGGGAGACTGTCATTAATGAATATGGCTGGGGTGCTACACTGTTAATTACTGTTAAAGATTTTAAGATTAAGTAATTATGAAAGGTACATATGAATATAAAACATTAAAATCTCCATATATGCCAATGACAGAAGGATTTCATGTTTGGCTTAGACAACAATATGAAGATGGAGAATGGGAACTTGTATGTCCAGTAAATAATTATATTTCATCAGGTAATAGCCGGGATGACTATATGTATATTTTTAGAAAATATGTTAGTTATGAATGCGGAATATAAATATAAAAGAGCATCATTACCACCAATTTATTATCGTGACACGAATGGATTATGTAAATGGTTTGAGGATGAACATAAAAATGGGTGGGAATTAGTTACAGTAGATTATACAACTGTTAATAATGGATATTCTGATAATAAATATAAATGCTATATTTTTAGAAAATTAGTTGAACTCGGATTGCCTTATGAAACAGTATGAATATAAACTTGTACAGATATATGATTCTGGTACATATTCTATTGAAAAACAACTTAATGATTGAGGAAAGAAAGGCTGGGAATTTATTTATATGAGGGGAGATTATACTTATATACTTAAACGAGAAATAATTGTTAATAAAAAAGAAGAGGGTTTATAAACCCTCTTTATTTTTTCTTTCCAAATGAAACTAAGCTATATCCAAATGTTATATTGAATCCAACCCATATATCAGGTTTCTTTGTAATCAATCCATATCCTGCACCAAATGATGGTCCTACAGTTAATGACCACATTGGCTTATATGATGGTAACACAACACCTTGAATATCATTATATTGTACATAAGGATTATTAGATGTTACATAAACTCTGCTGTCTTTTATAGCAATAGTATAATCAACATTAACAATATCCTTTTCAAATGTCAATCCTAAGTTAGGTTTGTTATATTCAATATAACCAGTCAATGTTCTCCATTTATTTGAAAAATCAAATGATTGTTTAAGATAATCATTTATTTCTGGAACTACATAAGTGGTATCATGTACTTCATTTACTACTTGAGTCTCAACATAAACAACTTGTTCTGGTCTTGCTTTAAGTTTCTTTACTTGTTCATAAAGTTCTTCATTTGTCTGTTTAAGTAATTTTACATCACCTTCAAGAACTGTCTTTTCTGCAACTAAATCACCCGTCTTTGTTTTCCATGTTTGAACTTCTTCAGTAAGAGCTTTTATATTATTGTCATATATTTTCTTTGAAGTTATTCCTTTACTTACAGATACGACTAAGAAAATTATAGATGCAATTAAAGCTAAACCGAGGATTATTTGTGCTTTATATTTACCCCAAATATTCTTTATTGCAGTTAATAAATCTCCCATGATAATATTAAAATTTATTTGTTAATAATAGTATTTACCCATTTTTTTAATTCATCATCTGTACGCATTTAATAGTAAAAAATATATTTTTAATTAATAATATAGAAATAATTTATGAACTATATTAAAACACAAAAACCAAGAAAAAATTCAAAATATCATCAAGGAGTTGTAGATCCAAAAAAATGTAAAAAGTATTATGATTCTTGTAAAGGAGAACCAATAATATTTAGAAGTGGATTAGAATATCAGTTCATACAATTCTGTGAAAACAGTCCTACTGTTGCTAAGTGGGCAAGTGAAGTTTTATCTATAAAATATTATTCTCGTCTTGATGGAAAAGAATGCAATTATTATCCAGATTATGTAATTGAGAATTCAAAGGGTGTAAGGTGTGTTGTTGAACTTAAGCCATATAGTCAAACAGTAAAGCCTGATATGACAGATAGTAATTGGCTTAAAGAACAATGGATTAAAAATGTTGACAAATGGAATGCAGCTAAAGCATTTTGTGATAAAAATAATCTTAAATTTATAATTATAACTGAAAAATTTTTTGAATAAAAATATGAAAACATTAGTACAATATATTAAAGAAAGTAAAGACGGTAACATATTATATAATGATATATTTAATAAATTATATAAGTACCTTTTGAAATCTAATAAAGAAAATAAGAAAGGATATTCTGATAAAGAAATAGATGATTATTTCCATCAAGATTTAAACTCAGATTCGTTTAAAGAAAATGAAAATAAAGTTGTTGAAGAATTATTTGAAGAATATCCAGATATGGATTGGAGTACCAAAGCCCAATTAATAGAATATATTAAAAGAAATGATAATGCTCTTTGTGCAAAAGAATTAATCGGTACGGCACTTTATCAGGCATTTGTAAAATTTGTTTATATTCATATTCAACACATAAAATATGAAGGACATGTTTAAATAATTCTATATTTATATAATGGCTGATATTAGATTAAAGAAACCGCTTGAAAATGAATTTCAAGGACAAGGCTTAGAGGAAATTTACAAAGGGCAAGATTTTAGCGATGCTACTAAACAGCATCGTCATGGCGCTCGTGCAGCTGCATTTAGAAATAAGATTACATTAGCTTCACAACATGTCTATACTCCAGAAGAAATAGAACAATTTAAACTTGATGAAGCAATAAATTTACATCCACTATCACATAGACCAACAAACATTCGTTCTAAATTAGCATATAAGGAAATTCTAAATGGATTAAAGCCAACAACAAAATATTTGCTTCCAGGTCAGCTTGTTCTTTTTGAATATCTTGAGCCAAAGTTTAAGGATGAACTTGAATATTATGACAGAACTCCATTTACATTATTCTTTGGTATAACAAGAACAAATGATGGAAACATTCGTGAAATTGGGTTGAATCTTCATTATTATCCACCTCATACAAGAGCAAGAATATTACGTAAGACATATGAAGTATTTAAACCTTATTTCAGTAAATATTTTAATGACCCAAGTAAAAAACCAAATGCAGTCATTTCATATGCATCATTAAAACATTTAATGAAAGTTAATGATAAGATTGGCTTTGGAGTTAAAATGTATATTCCAGTATTAAGAGGAAAAAGTTATATAATTCCACCAAGATTATGGGCAACTGCATTCTATACAGAAGGACATTTTTCACGTGCTACATTACAACAAATATTTCAATTTTGGAGACAATTTTAATGATAAATAAAGAATTAGATAATAAAATTTTAAATATAATAAATAGATATAAATTTCTTCACGAAAAATTTATTTTAAAAAATTTATCTGATGAAGAAATAAAATATTTATTACAAAGATATGAAGATAGTAATTCTTTATTAGAAAGTATTTATAGATTAAAAAATAATATTGAAGTTAAACCAATATGTCCTATTTGCGGAAAACCGTCTAGATTTTCTAAAGAAAAGTTATTTATAAATACTTGCGGTTCAAAAGAATGTTATAGAAAGTATAATAGAGAATGCTGTAAAAATACATTAATTAAAAAATATGGTGTAGAAAATGTATTACAAGTAGATGAATTTAAAAATAAATTTATAAATACTTGGAATAATCATACTCAAGAGCAAACAGATGAAATTATAAATAAAAGAAAAGAATATTGTTTAAATCATTATAATGTAGATAATAAATCTAAACTTAAAGAAACAATAGATAAAATGTTTAAAACAAATTTAAAAAAATATGGTCATATTTGTTGTTTAAGAAATGAAAATATTATTAAAAAATGTAAAGAAACTTCTTTAAAAAAATATGGGTATGAATTTCCTGCACAATCTCCAGATATAATTAATAAACAATATGAATCAAAAAAACAAAATAATTATTTTTTAGGTAATATTTCTAAATTAGAATTATTATCTAAAAATTTATTAGAAGAAAAATTTAATAATATAGAATATCAATATAAAAGTAAAGAATATCCATTTAATTGTGATTTTTATATTCCATCCTTAAATTTATATATTGAATGTAATTATTTTTGGACACATGGAGGACATCCATTTAATAAAGATAGTAAAGAAGATATAAATAAACTAAATTATTGGAAAGATAAGAATACTAAATTTTTTAATAATGCAATAGAAACTTGGACTATAAGAGACATAAATAAAAGAAATATTGCTAAAGAAAATAACTTAAATTGGATTGAATTTTTTAATATTAATGAATTAAAAGAATGGTTAGATAATAAATAATATAAGTAAGAGATTCTATATTAATTAATAAAAATATAGAGTCTCTTATAGTTTCTATGAAAGAATATTGTATAGTCATTCCAATCTGGAAGGAAGACTTAGATTGTGTCGAAGAAATTTCATTAAAAAGATTAAGAAAGGTTCTTGTAGATGATAAGATGAATGCCGGTATATGGCATGAAATGAAAGATTATTCACCAGTTTATTTAGTTTGTCCTAAGGGTCTAAATACTTCAAAATATGAAGAAATTTATAATGTAGGTGATAAAGAAATCGATTTGAAGAAAGTAGAATTTGACCCATCTTATTTTGAATCAACAGCAACATACTCTCAATTATGTATATCATATGATTTTTATGATACATTTTCTGAATATGATTATATGCTTATTTATCAACTTGATTGTTATCTTTTTGAAGATAAAATAAAAGAATGGTGTAAGAAAGGATATGATTATATTGGTGGGCCAATTGTATCAACTGACTGTGGGTGGGACACTGTAAAAGAATCACAAAAAGGAAAGAAATGGCAGCCTTATGTTGGAAATGGCGGATTTAGTTTAAGAAAGATTTCAACATTCAAGGAAATGACAGATCCAAATGGTGAATTAAGACAGACATATCATCTTACAGATAATATATTGAAAAATGTAAAGTTTGAGGACAAATATTTTTGTAATGATTTATTCAATATGTATGAATTAAATATTCCAAGTTGGACTGAGGCATTATTTTTTGCATTAGATATGTCTGTGGATGTAATCTTTGATTATTTTAAATGGCCTGGCATGCCAATGGGAATTCATTCAGTTGATAAGAACATTCGTTGGTGGAAGAAAGTAATTCCAGAATTCATGGACCAAAAAGTAATTGATTATTGTGAAGAAAAGCATAAAGATTTCTTTGCAATATATTATGATGAGAATGACTCTACATTAAGAAAATAATAAATTTTAATATGTTACCATTTAATCAACGAAATGTATTTGAAAATCATACAAGTATTTTAAACAAGTTAATTATATCAAAAGGATATAAGTCATATCTTGAAATTGGTGTAAATGATCCTAAAGATAATTATGATTTTATATTAGCTAAAGAAAAAGAAGGATGTGATCCTGGAAAAGATTTTGATTATACTTATAATATGACATCTGATGAAATGTTTGCACAAATGGATGAAAATAAAAAGTATGATTTAATATTTATTGATGGGATGCATACTTCAGAATATTCTGATAGAGACATTACAAATGCATTTAAGCATCTTAATAAAGATGGGATTATATGTGTTCATGATACGATCCCAAGAAGCAAAGAAGCAAATTTAAGTTATGATGAATATCATAAAGACATCAATGGATGGAATGGAGATGTTTGGAAATCAATTGTAAAATTGAATTGTTCTGGCATTCAATTCTTTACACTTGATTGCGGAGATTATGGAATTACTATCATTCTTTATTCTCCAGGATGTGAAAACATTAATTTAAATGATTATGTAATAAACTGTACATATGAAAATTATTTTAATGATAATAATTTTTTATTTGGGTGTTTAAATCTTCAAGGAAGATATGTAATGCATGCAATTGACATTTTTGATTTTGAAAAAATATTTAACATAAGTATATGAAATTAGTAATACTTGCTATGTCTTGTAATCTTCCATTTTTTGTTAAGGAAGAAGAAATAGTTAAAGAAACATGGGGTAAAGATATAGTTGAAAATAAATATGAAGATGTTTCATTATATTTTTTAAAAAGTGATGAAAATGAAAGAATAGAAGGAAATTACATTTATGTAAATTCTGGAGATGATATACTTCATACAATGCAAAAAACTATGAAAGGAATTCATATGTTACTTGATAATGGAATTGAATTCGATTTTTTAATTAGAACAAACTTATCAACATATCTTAATATAGATGTAATTAGACAATTCATATATGGTGATATGCTTCCAAATTATCAAGATTGGAGTGGAACATTGTTTACATCTGAAGTTGTTTCAACAGGAAAGAAATACGGACCTCGTGGAAATTTCTTATTTACTAATAGAGGAATCATTAATTCAATATTATATTTGTATGATAAGTATTATACTGATACAGTTGGATTAGATGATGCTATAATTGGTGATATGCTTTATCCTGCAGTTATGTTAAGAGAAGTATATCATGGTGAAATGTTTAAAGATGTAAGATATCATAAAGATTGTTATATTGATAACATAGAAGATATTGATCCAATGTTTTTCTTTATATCATTTAGATACTTTGCGTCATCAATGCTAATGGGTTATGATACAAGAGAGCAGATAGAGTTTGAAACTTGTAGACAAATAGATAAGTTCATTAGAAGTCATAAACAATCTTCTTAACATTTTTATTTTTATATATAAATAAATGCAGTAATGTAAATGAAAAGATTTTCAGAATTTACAGAATCATGTACTACATCTGATGTAAATCAAGGAAATGGATTAGGATTAGGTGTAACTAATCATTTAACACCTGTGAACAATATTGTAACTAATGTTAGAAATTTATTTCCTAATACATATATTGTAGTATCTGTTGGTGAAGATGGTGTATCTGTAAAATTAAACTCAAGCAGATTCATATCTAAAGAGGAAACACAGAAATATATTTATGAACCAGTTTGGCAGAATAATTCAATTGCCTCTTATATAATGTCACAAGGCCTTGATTCCATTAAAATGGTAAATCTTGGTATGTATTTTGTTGTATATTTTTATCCAAGTGATATTAAGTTTGCAACACCTGGAAAGGAACCTGAGAAGACAGCCCCAGTTAAAGAACAGTTTCTTGAGGAAGCAGAATTAGATTCATTCATTAGTGAAAGTGATGATGATGAAGAATTAAAGGATCTTACAAAAGAAAAGGTTAAAGAGTTAATTGGGAGCAGCGATAAAGTAAAAGCTGCAAAACAACTTGAACTTCTTGTTGGACAAGAACTTGAATTGCCAAGAGAATATTACTTCGCTGGTGTAAAAGATAAACAAGGAAATGAATCAATTGCTCTTAGATGGAAATATACTATTAAGAGACCTAAAGGAATGACTTCAGAAATTACTAGAAGTATTCTTAATATCTACGGTGCTGAAGAAGATGGAATCTGGGTAGGTGATTTTGATGAAGATTCATTATTCAAAATTCCTGATGATGTTAGAAAATTAATTGAAAGCATTCTTGATTTTCTCGGTGCAAAAGAAACAGATGATCCTTGCGTATGGTCATTAGCTGAAGCAGAATCTTCAGATGATGATAAAAAGGATGAAGAAAAACCAGAAGATTTAAAGAAAGAAGAGGAAGATGTTGAAGATGACAAATCAAGATCTGAATCTGATGATTTACTTGGATAAAAAATAATAAGTAATATACTATGAAACATATTGTTGATTTTTTAAATGAAGCAAAAGTTACCGGAAATTGTTTTAAGGTATTATGGGATAACTTTTTTGGTGGCTTAGAGATAGAAGAAAATGAAAATGATGCATTAAGAAAAATCATTACTGATTTTACTAAAGGTGCCAAATCATTAAAGATTGAAGCTTCAGAAGAAGGTAAATCTTATTGGGAAAGTATGGATATAGATCCTAAATTAATTGAGTTAAATGATGATGTTAAGGACGAAGTAGAAGATTTACCTGGAAATGCTGAATGGGAAGTTGAAGAAACATTCGCATTAACAACTAATGGCAATACTTTATTAGTTAGATGTAATTGGGATGATTCCTGGAATGGAGAATATTTTGATTTAAAGGTTACTGCATTTAAATAAAATAATAATTGATTATGAAAAATTTGAAAGAATATATAATTGAAAGAGGAGCTGCTCCAGAAGTTAGTAAAGAAGAACTTGATAAGGTTTATGTAGTTAAAGATAAAGATCTTGATGGTGCAATTCTTGATGTATGTGATACTGAGGAAGCCGCAGAAAAGGCTAAAGCTGAACATTTAAAAGAAAATGATGGAGCAAATCTTGAAATAGAATCTTGTAATCGTTCAGAAGTAGAAAAGTAAATAATTACAACATAATAACATTAAAGAGGAATTCATTTTTGAATTTCTCTTTTTTGTTTCTATATTATAATGTAGTTAATTTTAAGTTATGTCAAGAAGCTATAAAAAAGTATTTACTACTGGGATTTGTACTGGTTCTAATAATTGGTATTATAAGAACCGCAGACATAAGTTTGCAAATAGCGTAAAACATCAGCTTCGTAATTTGATGGCTAATTATGATGCTGATGATGTTGATGACATTATTGAAAAGCCTAAATACATCAAGCAGGATACTTGGGATGAACCTACTGATGGCCGTTTGATTTACTTTTCACTTAAAGGATTTAAAAATGCTTACAGTGATTGGGATAAAGCAAAACGAAAGATATTCCCTAAGATAACTAAAAAATGTAATTGGAAATAATATGAAAAAGAAAGTAACTGCCGCTATCGTTATTATTGATGAAGCCGGAAATATTCTTGGTTGTCACGGTACTGGTAAACCTAAAGAATCAGGATATGATTTTCCTAAGGGAGAAGTTGAAGCTGAAGAAGCAGATATTTCTGCAGCTGTACGTGAACTTAGAGAAGAGACAGATATTTATTTTCTTGATTATGATATTTGCCGACTTATTGATGCTGGTGTTCATCCTCATAATAAAGAAAAAGATATTCATATCTTTATTTATAGGACAAATTATTTTCCTGATTTGAACACTCTTAAGTGTAGTACATTCTTTGAAAGATATGGTAAAAAATTTCCTGAGGTAGATGGATATAGAATTATTTCCAAGTCTGAAAGAGGAATGTTCAATAAAGTACTTCAAAATAAGTTTGATATTATTGATTCATTTAATAAGTAATATATGACAATTGAAGAAGCTGCAAATGTAAAGAAAGGAGATACAATTATCTATTTGTCTGATGATTGGAATGACAATCCTTTAGATGTTCCAGTAATTGTTAGAAATATTTGGAAACGTAATGGTGTAGTTACACATTTTGATGTTACACCAGTAAATATAAAAACAGCAAAATTTGAAAGTGCATTTACTCCTATTTTATGTTTTAAATTGATGTAATTATGGCTGAAAAAGATACACTTCCTCTTGAGGAAAAAATAAATGAAAATAAGAATTCTGATATGGGTATTCTTACTGAAGCTATTGATAAGCTTGATAAAGAAATATTCTTTACAGCATCAATGGCAAAAAGTAAGACAATAGCAGTTCATAAGAAGAAACTTGAAGTTGAGATGCTGCCTATTTATCAAGAAATCAATAAAGCAATTTCAGCTGGTAAATATCGTGTATTTCTAAAGATTACAAAAGATCAAAGAAATTTTTTGACAAGCAAAAATTTTAATGTAAGTTGTAATATGTCTGAAACAATTAATGGAGAAACAATTTTAAGTTGTAATATATATTGGAGTTAACTATGATACATACTGTTGATAATTTTGAACTTTTTGCTAAAAAGTTATTTGAGAAACCTTTGAATGAGGATGAATTTTACTTTTTGCAGATTCTTGTCCGCGGAAAGGATGGTCATCATGTGAGTGGCAACAACAAGAATCGTCTTGTTAAATATTATACTATCACTTCTCCTGAGCAACTTTTTAGTCTTAAGAATGAAATTCTTGCTATTTGTCATGTAGATAATGCAAGAGCATATATTCATCCTACAAAGCGTAATGCTAAAGAGGTAGCAAATCTTGCTATTGAGAATGCTGTTCATACTTTTGTTTCACAAAACTGGATTGGCTTCAAGAGCATGTATTCTACTGCTTGTGGCCAGAGCTTTGTAAAGGGAGACAAAAAGTTTATTGTTGACCTTGATGATATTCATGAAGGAGACCCTATTCTTGATGAAATCCGAAATAAGATTTATTCTTATCGTGGTCATGGCGGGGAGAATAGTGATAAGGTATTTATGACTGTTCCTACTAAGAGCGGTGTTCATCTTGTAACTTGGCCATTTGATATTGGGCAGTTTACTAAAGATTTTCCTGGAATTGACATTCATAAGAATAATCCTACACTTCTTTATTTTAGATGGGCTGATGATTTTGATGAATTTATTTAATTAAAAAATATGACACAAGAAGAAAATGATAAAAGTATATGGGTTCCATTTATATTAGATCATACAAATACAAAAACTATTGGTAATTATAAGTTATCAGATAGATATATAATTAAAGAAAATAATATATTGGATAAATATACTATTAAATTTAATATTATAAATAAAGATGAAAAAATATAAAGTATTATTTATAGATCTTGATGATACTATTTCTGATGAATTTATTTAATTAAAACAATATGACATAGGAAGAAGCAAAGTACATTTCAGAAGGTACGGAAGTTGTTTCTGCTTCCGGAAAGATATGCGGAACCATAGAAGTCCATCCTGTCAGGAATCGTTTTACTGGACGGATTGACCATTATGAAAGATATGTCCGTATGTCAAGTGGAGCTGCAACGCCATTGGAACCGTTTCATAAAAACTTTACCATTAAACTTTAAAATAATGAAGCAACTCAAGTTTGATGTTCCAATATTTGATATTGAAGTTATCTTAATCCAAGTAGAATCTATAGATGATAAAGATAGTGTTTTAGAGTTAATGAAAGGATATAATGCTTCTAAAGATATTCTTAAAGAACTTAACGATACTATTTCTGATGAAGATTGTGATGGTGCAAGTACATTTTGGAATTCTAAAATGCATAGAGCAATAACTGTATTTTATGAAATGGAAGACCAAGAAAGAAAAGATATATGTTATGCTCACGAAAAAAGACATATTGAAGATAGGATTCTAGAATTTTGTGGTGTTAATGATAGAGAAACTGCTGGATATCTTGCTGGTTGGCTGATGCCTTATTTTAATAAACTAAATAAAGAAAGTAAATTATGATTAATAAATTAAGTGGAAGACATTGTTATGATAATGTTGAAGATTATAAAAGATATGTAATCAAATGTCCATGTTGTGAAACTATCATGAATTTTGGAAAAGATGATGTATATAAAGATGAAGATGGTATGTGTATTCATCATGAATATATAGATTGTCCAGAATGTAATGAAAAGATTCAATTGGATAATGATTTTTATTTTGGATATTAGAGAAGATTCTTTTTGAATTTTCTCTATTTTGTTCTATATTATAATGTAATTAAAAACAATGCATTATGAAAGTTATTAATGAGCATCTTAATCCCAATATGGAAATCAAAGAAGGAGTTCTTGTTCGTTGGCCTGAATTTCCTGACCGTCTTTATTATGTTCGTGAAACTGGTCTTAATCACTGTGGAAGGAACGATTATTGCAAGGTTGAGACTATTGACCATAAATATGTTGCAGTACTTCCAATTACTGAGCTTGTCTGGGATGACGTTGATTATGTTGAAGTAGAAAAATAATTATTACTATGTTTAATGATCCTATTTTTAATGATTCTATGACTGACGCATTGCTTAATGCACTTGCTAAACCAAATGAACTTTCTGATCATTGTACTCCTGATGGTACTCCATTGACTAATTTCGAATATTACAAGAAGCTTAAAGAATTTAATTAATTATGAGCCGTACTTATAGAAAAGAATATACACGTAATCTTCTTCATAATGGTGAACATGGTCATCATAATTCTTTGACAAAAGAATTTAAAGGTATTGATGGTTGTTGGACGGTTAAGTCTGTAAGAGGATTAATTGACCGAAGAGATTATGAATCTGATAGGAATAAAGGAATCCGAAAGATTATGACTCAGAAACGAAGAACAATCATGAAAAGAAATACAGCACTAATAATTGAAAATGAATTGAATGAATATTAGAGAAATTCTTTTGAATTTCTCTATATTTTTTCTATATTAATTTGTGATTAAGTTATAAACAATTAAAACAACAAACATTATGAACATTGTCTATTTCCGAGATGCTGACACTAATGAGGTCATTCTCATTAATGAAAATGATTGGAAGTTTGAAGTTGGACAGGTCTTCAATGGCTTTTGGGGTTGTGTTTCTACCGTCACTAAGGTTGAACTTGATATGCGGATGGATCCTCATTGGGAAAATGGTCGAGAGGTTAGCCATCTCAAGGTTATCCAGGTTGTTTGGTTCAAAAGAGTTCCTATTCAGTTCTAATATTTATAACTATATTTAATGATTCTATGACTTTTAAGACTCTTCCATATCAGAATATTCTTCAGGAAATTGGCCAGGTTGCTGATTCTCTGAAGTATGAATGCTATGTAGTTGGTGGCTTTGTTCGTGACTTGCTTCTTAAGAGAGACAATGATGACATTGATGTCGTTGTTGTTGGTAAGGGTACTGTAATGGCAAAGGCATATGTTGATTATCTTAGAAATAAGGGAATCAAGGCTAAGTATTCTCTGTTTGAGAACTTCGGTACTGCTCAGGTCAAGACATATGATATGGAGATTGAGTTTGTTGGTGCAAGAAAGGAGTCTTATGAACGCGGTTCTCGCAAGCCGATTGTTGAGGAAGGTACTTTGAAAGATGACCAACTCCGTAGAGATTTCACTATCAATGCAATGGCAATCTGCTTGAATAAGAGACATTTCGGAAAGCTTGTTGACCCTTTCAATGGAGTTGATGACCTTGAAAAGAGAATCATCCGTACTCCTGTAAAGCCTGACATCACTTTCAGTGATGATCCTCTTCGTCAACTTCGTGCAGTAAGGTTTGCTTCTAAGTTGAACTTTGATATTGATAGAGATACTTTTGAAGGAATTCAGAGGAATGCTGACAGACTTTCTATCATCTCTGAGGAGAGAATCAATGTTGAGCTTATGAAAATTCTTGCTTCTGATTCTCCAAGCAAAGGCATTCATCTTCTTCTTGACAGTGGACTTCTTATGAAGTTCCTTCCTGAAGTTGCAAAGCTTGATACTGACGGTAGAACTGAGAAGATTACTCATGGACATAAGAATATCTTTGGACATACTCTTGAGGTTCTTTCAAATGTTGCTCTTAAGACTACGGATCCTTGGGTAAGACTTGCTGCTCTTCTTCATGACATCGGTAAGATTCCTACAAGAAAGTATGTTCCTGGTACTGGTTATACTTTCATGGGACATGAGACTGTTGGAGCAAACATGGTTGATGTGATCTTCCGTAGGCTGAAGCTTCCTCTTGATGAGCATCTTACTCTTGTTCATAATCTTGTAAAGCTTCATATGCGTCCTCAGTCAATTGCTTCTGAAGGTGTTACCGATTCCGGTGTTCGTCGCCGTGTTTTTGATGCTGATGGACATATTGATGAGCTTCTTATTCTTGCTGAGGCTGACATCACTACTGGTAAGGCTTGGAAGAAGGAGAAGTTCATTGCCCAGTACGAGGAGTTGAAGAAGAGAATTGAAGAGTTGAAGCAGGCTGACTTTGTAAGAACTTTCCAGCCTTGTGTAAGTGGTAATGACATTATGGAAAGATATGGTCTTCCTTCTTGTAAGAAGGTTGGTGAGTTGAAGCAGATTATCAAGGATGCAGTTCTTGACGGTACTGTAGAGAACACTCCTGAGAAGCTATATGAGATTCTTGATAAAGAAATGGGAAAATAAACATTTTAAATATCTTATAATTAAGAGGGTGTAAACCCTCTTGTTTATTTTTATATATAATTATCATATATTATATGAGAAATATAACCAATTACATATTAGAGAAACTTCATCTCAATAATGATATAAATATTATGTGTTTTGAAAAAGGTGACAAAGTCTCTTGTCTTAGTCTTTATTTTAACAATAATTGGGATAAAGAAATAGCGTTAAGAATACGTGAGCCATTTGTTATAAAATCTATAGATGATGATAACATAACATATACTACTACTGATAATAGAGATATAACATATAAGTATTATATTAATTCTAACGGATATTACCAAAAAGATGAAAATGATGTCAGGTATGAATCATATAAATCAGATAAAAGGAACTATGATTGCACAATATTATTGAAACCTTATGAACATAAAGAAATTCTAGAGCTTCTATTGAAAGAGAAAGTATTTAATCCTAAGTATGCTAAAGAAGCTAAAGAAAAAATAGTTAATGAATTATTAGGAAAATATTTTGATATTAAAGAAAAAACTAACTTGGATGAACTAGAAGCAAAACCATTAAT
>JAFRDD010000166.1 GCA_017404025.1 Clostridia bacterium | reverse complement strand
TCTACTGATTTTTTACTAAAATTATCTTCAATATCTTTAAATATTTTATTCCAAGTATCATTTACAAATTTAATATTTTCATCAGTATATTTTGAATCAATATATTTTAATTTATCTCTGTATTTAAAATCATCATTTTCTTTAGTATCTAATTCATCATTATTATAATTACTATCTTTATTTAATAAATTATCTAAAGATATATTGTTTTGTTTTTTATAAAAATCTTCTTTTGTTTGTGATGCGGGTAATCTTACTAACCTTGATTTATCTCTAATATAATCTTTTATAGCATAATCAATATAATGAGCAAACCATGTAAGTTCTTTACCTTTAGAACCATCAAATCTATGATACATTAAAATACCTAATGTTAATCCATATAAACCTGCATCAAATAATTCTATGTTATCATATCCTTTATATTTATTAGCTATTTTATGAACAAGTGGTTCATATTTTTTAGCTAATTCATTTTTTTCTTTTTCTGAAAGATAATTTGTTTTACCTAAAATATATTTTCTAAGAGACTTCATATATTGAATATTATTTACATTTATATATATAAAAATAAAAATTGAATTTTTCATAATTTTTTCTATATTATAATGTAATTAAAAAAACAAAATATTATGAAACAAAATATCATTTGGACTCCCAAGTTTAAGGTTGGTAATATCATTAAGTATTTTGGTGATATTTATGAGATTACTGGAATCAATCAGTATGGGTATGATGTGAATGTTATTGAATATCGTGACCAGGAAGATGTCAAGACTGGTCTCGGACGAAATGTTGAACATATCATGGAATTCATCGCTGAACACCGTGAAAAGAAAGAAAAGAAGTTCTATCCTGTTTTCAGGATGGATGTCTGTTTCACTGGTTATGCGATGCACTATATTCTTGTTGGTGCTGAGAATGTGGGTGATTTGATTGCACATATTCATAATTTTCTGACAGATGATGACCTTGATTATGGTGCTGAAAGTGTTGATGAGCTTGCTCTTGAGACTTCTAGATTTGAGGAGGTGAAAGATATGTACACTGACAAGCCTTATGTTATCCTTGATAGTTTTTCTTATTATGAGTAAGAAACTTACAAAAATTCTTCAGTCTTATTGTGATAGGCTTAATCAGTATCTTCCTTGTAAGAGTCAGGAAGATGTTGATAAGCTTAATGACATTCTTTCAGAACTTTTTAAGAAAGTAAATGGAAGTGAACTTTATTATAGTAGAAAGATGTACATTGACTCTGGGTTTGATTTTGAAAAATGTGGATGGCTGATTTCGCATAAAGATGTTTATTTTGTTCCAGTTAATGATATTGAAGAGCATATAGGAGTTAAAGCAATGTACAGATATGAAGAAGAATAAGTTCAATATTGGAGATAGAATCAAATATAAAGGTGACATCTATAAAATTGTTGGTTTTGAAGGCGATGGATATAGAGTTCAAGTTGAAGAATTTTCTGATCCAAGTGATATATCTGTTTGGATTAATTTTTGTCAAGACGATAGTATTGAACTTTATGATGGTTTGAATAAATATGAACAAGAATTGAAAAGAATTATTCTTGATGCATTTTCTAATCCTGATTGGGAAAATGAAATTAGAATGAATGCTAGAAAATTACGAATTATGTCTAATAAATTATATTGATAAGTTCTAAATAAAAAAGATATGAAAGATTTGATTGAAGCTCTTACTATTTTTATGAAGTATTGTGGTAATGTATCTTATCCTACTAAATGTGATCATGATATGCTTTTTGTAAATTGTGTTGAACCAGATGAAGTATCTGATGAAGATAAAAATAGATTGAAAGAATTAGGATTTATTCCTTATGAAGATTTTGCCTTTGTTTCTTATCGTTTTGGAGATAATTAATTATGAATAAGAATATTCCTGAAATTGGTAAAGAATATCATTTCTTTGATGATGGAAAAATAAGTAATAGTAGGCATTATATTGCTAAAGTTATAGAACTTATTCCTATTGAAGAAGCTAAAAACATAATCATTTCTACACCAAGAGATTATAATATAAATACTGGACAGAATTTGTTCGTTGATATGTCTCTATATGATATATGGTTAGATGAAAAGGAAAGATGTGATTGGCTATATAATGATGATACCGATTATATTATCAAAGCAAATATTCCTAATTATGATGATGATCCCATTTATTTTGTTAGAACAAAAGATGACGGATGGTTCAGTATGGATGTAACTAATTGGTGGCAAGGTGGAAGATTAGATATTGATGGAAAAAGATATGAAAATATGATAAAAAATTATGAAAGTTGGAAAAAATGATTGAATAATGAATATAGATAAAGAATTTTGGGATAAAGTACCATTTGATCCAAAACGTTATGAATATGTTAAACTACCAACAAAAGTAGCAAAAATTTTAAAACGTAAAGTTGGAAATGAGGTTCTATTAAGTTATTATTACATTGATGGAGACCATCGTATTAAAATGTTAAATTATGCCAGCTATGATGGAATAAGTCTCCATAAAGGTCCAGGATATTGTAGTGATGATACTAATGGGTATGTTCATTCATGGGAAACATTAGCTGAAACACTTGCGGAAAGTTTCCCGAAGTATGCAGTAAAACATAGAAATAAATGATATGACAACAGAAGAAAAAAGACAAATATATATTAAGAAAATTATAGATAGGTTGAGTAATCTTGATTTGAATTTGCTAATGAAGATTTATGACATGATTACTTATAGATCATAATTAAAATATTTAAATTTTTACAGTTACAGTTTCTATATTAATTTATAGAAATTTTTTTTTGAAAATTAAATATGACTACACTTATTTGTTTAATAGCAAAAAATGAAAATTTATATATTAATGAATTTATAGATCATTATAAAAAAATAGGCATTACTAATATTGCTTTATATGATAATAATGACATTGGGGGGAGGGAACTAAGTGAAAATTTTTACGATGTTATTGAAAATGAAATTAATAATGGATATGTAATTTATCATAATATAAGAGGTATTAAAAAATGTCAAACAGATATATATTCTAATTGCTATGAACAATATAAAGATAAATATGATTGGATTTTATTTATTGATTGTGATGAATTTTTAGAATTAGTAAAACATAAAACTATAAATGATTTTTTATCTGAGCCATATATAAATCTTCATAATATGATTCATTTAAATTGGATGGTATTTGGTGATAATGAAAAATTATATTATGAAAATAAAAAGTTATCTGAAAGATTTAAAAATCCAATTCCATTTGATACATTATATACTTGCCACCCTGATAATGGGGTTTTATTATCAAAAGACAATAAAATTATTAATTTAGATTATCCAATTAATTATACGATAAAAAGTATAATAAAAGGTCATTTAAATATTAATAAACTTGTTTGGGAAAATCCACATACTCCTTTAAATAATATATTATGTTGTGATCAATTTGGCATAACATGTTGTAATAATGTTTATTGTATGCCATATAATTATTCTGTTGCTTATTTAAAACATTATTGTTTTAAGAGTACAGAAGAATATGCAAATAAAATTATAAGGGGATATCCTGATCAACTTTTAGATGATACTGCTAAATTACAATTAATAAATCATTATTTTTCAATCAATACATATTCAGATGAAAAATTAAATATATTTAAAGATAAATTAAATATTTAAATTTTTACAGTTACAGTTTCTATATTAATTTATAGAAGCTGTAATAGTCTTTTACAGTAGTAATAACAAATCTATAAAAAATATTAACATGAATATTTTAACAAAAGAAATTCTTAAAACCTTTTCTTATACTACAGCCAATGGTAATAGAGAAGGTTCTATCCTTGTTAAGATGAATGGCCGTGACTACATCAAGTTTGGCACTTTCCAGGCTGTCACGTTAGTTGGAGACTTGTGTGAGGTTTACGATGCCGATGTTAAACGTTTAAAGACCGTGCTCTTTGTTGGTGTGTCAAAGCAGCATCCACGTGACATAAAGATTGATAAGGAACTTGCTTATGAAGTTGCTCATCTTAATGCACTATTTAATCCTCAGATGATAATTGAGGTTGGTGAATATTTCACACAATATAATTTTAGAGAATTTGCTAAGAATTATGTTGATACTCTTAAACTTCAGTTTGTAAAGACTGTACAGGAAAAAGATGAAGATGATTTACTTTCAGCAATTGGAGAGATTGAATTTGAGGAAGACCCAAATATATGTAATTAATAAATCATGGGAGATGACTTAATTCAGAAATTCGGATATGCTGAAATGTATGAATGGGAAAATGTTCCAGAAAATGATAGAAAGTTAGGTAGATTTGTTACCTTTTCAAGTAATGATAAGTCTAAGATTGTTCCTATAAACAAACAAGATCAATATGTAATTGGTGTAACAACAGTAAATGCTGTATCAGAATCAGATAATCCTGATGAATGGAAATACAAGAATCTTTGTAATGAATATGGGGACTTATATCTTAGAAAGGAAAGACTTGCCGTTGGTGAAAAGGTATATGATCAACTTAATGAGATGAACTACATCAAGACAAGACCTTGGGAACATTTTGTTACTATTGACAATAAATATTACAATAAAGATGCCAAGTATGTAAAACGTACTAATCGTGCAGAATGGACAAGAGTAAACATTATTGGCAAATGTATTGTTTATGATGGCGGAAAATGTAATCCAGGAGAATGGTGTACTCCATATACTGGAAAGGTAAAAGCTAATTTTGGTATAGCAGTACCAGCAGATGAAAAATCAATAAACAAATATTATGTTATTGAAAGATTGTCTGAAAATACAATTCTTATATTGTTCAAATAAATTATAGAATAAGTTATGGCAAATAAAGAAGAAAATAAATTAGAAATTATCTCAGTCATTACTACATTCTATAATGCTGAGAAGTTCATATTCAATGCTATCAATTCAGTAAATCAGCAAATTATTGAAGGTTTTGATTTTGAATATGTAATTGTTGATGATAAGAGTCCTGATAATTCAAGAGCTATTGTTGAAGCCTTTATTGAAAAGAATGTTCCAGAAGATAGGAAGGCAAAATGGAAAATCTATGAGCCTGAAGAAAATCTTGGATGCGGGGGTGCTAGAAAATTTGGAATTGACCACGCCATAGGCGATTATTTTATGTTCCTTGATGCTGATGATTATTATATGCATACTAACTTTATGATAAATGCATATCATACTATCACAAAGGAAAATGCTGATGTTGTTGAATATGGTGTTATGTTCAATCAGCCAAATGGGCAGCAGATTAATAACACTGCTTCACAGAAATATGTAATTGAAAATAATCCATCTCTTGCAGAGATTGCACTTTTCAAAGATAATTTGATTAAGTTCAATGTATGGAGTAAGATATATAAGAGATGGGTTGTTGAAAGTTATCCTTATTCAACTGTAAGAACTTATGAGGATGTAAGAACTATTCCTGTTTGGATTTCTAATGCACATAAGATTGTTATTATGCCTACTGCAGAAATCAATTATCGTGCAGCATCTGGAAGTATCATTAGAACAGACATGGTTCAAACAAGACTTGGAACAATTACTGCAATCACTGAATTGTTCCCAAGATTTAAAGATGACTATAATGTTCTTAAGGCTATGTACGGTCGTGCAATGGTTGATCTTGAAGCATTATTACATAATCATTCTTCAAATGATCCTGGGTTTAATGAAATGAGTAGATTAAATACAATTATGCTTTCATATCTTTATCCAGATAAATATAAAGAAATGACATATAATATTGATTTGGAACAAGAAGCAGCTGCAAAGGCACAAGAAACAGAAAATAAACCTACTGAAGAATAATGATGAAAGTAAAGTATGTTGATTGTTTAATAATGTTTCATCTACTTAATCATATAAAATTATCTGATGGTGATAAAACTTTATCAGACAGTATAAAAATAAAAGTAAAGAAACAGATTTTTTATCTTTATGATTATCCTGTTGATTTTGAAAATTTCAAATCTACATTAACTGATGAATTATTAACAAAATATAGTTATGATAATCTGTTAAAGAATGAAGAAGGTAATGAACCTAAACTTTCAACAATAGATCTTTGTATACTTACTGAGTTTTCTGAAGAAAGAATTAAAAAATTATGTGATTTTGTAGAAATAGAAGATATAGATTATTTCACATATAAAGAATATTCTGAAATACTGGAACTAAATATAAATAATGGAGATTTTTATATTCCGTATGTATTTTTTGAACCATTAAGTGCAGATGACTTTATAAATCTATTAGCAGTTTATTTAACAGATTTCAATAAAAAATCCGAGGATTGAATCCCCGGATTTTTTTATGTTATTACGTAAATTGTATTAGTATCAGAACCAGTAGAACCTACAACTAAATGGTAGCCATCCCAAAGATCTGCATTCAATTGATTAATTGTTTTTTCTTGTCCACCAATATTTACAAGTAAACCCTTTGTATATGTTGAGCTAACTGTTTGTGTTAATGAATTAAAGCTTACATTAACTGATGCTGTTTGGAATGTGCCATTATTTAAGTATATAGGAGTAGTTGAATTACCAACAGAACCTAATTTAGTAAATGTACCAGCATTTACATACACAGGAGTACTTGCTCCTCCTGCAGTGCCAAGTTTAGTTAATGTACCAGCATTTACATATACAGGAGAACTTGCACCTCCAGCAGAACCTAATTTAGTTAAGGTACCTGCATCTACATACACAGGGGAACTTGCACCTCCTGCAGTGCCAAGTTTAGTTAATGTACCAGCATTTACATATACAGGAGAACTTGCACCTCCAGCAGAACCAAGATTTACAATCTTACCACTTGAAACCCATACAGGTGCGCTTAATGTACCAATTGTACTAAGTTTTGTTATATTACCATTTGTTACAAATACTGGACTACTTAAATCACCTATAGTA
>JAFRDD010000165.1 GCA_017404025.1 Clostridia bacterium | reverse complement strand
AGAAGATATAGGCTCTCACTGGTCATCGTATAGTCATTGTATATCATGATTAGGTCTAGGACCCCGCAGGTGTTTACTAGTAAAACCCAAGTATATACTAGCAAATTTTGCATTCTGTCATTTTGAGAACATCTGCCACCTAATGGGTTTTCACAATTTCGAGGCTCAATACTAACCCTAATATCTAACTATCTACGCTTAATCATAAATGTTACCACTTATAACCCAAGACTCGCTACTAGTGGTGTGGGTGCACCTTTCTAGGTAGGATTTCCACCTACTAAACTATACGACCTTAACCCAGTCGCACCAAAATATTGTAAACATCTCTATATTATAAAAATTCTTTATATATATGATTAAACTTACCACTTGTTTTATTGGCTTGTGGTAAATCATCTGATAAATATATTTCAGTATTATTTAATCCTTTACTTTTCAAGAAATTTTGTAATTCTTCATTTGCCTTTTGAAATGCTAGTTCTCTATTATCTGAAATCATTCTTAATTCTAATTTATTTTTAGTTCTTTGAACTAATTGAAATCTTGTAATTTCTTTTATTTCTTCTAATATTTTATAAAAAGACATAGGAGCAATAAGAACCCCATTTTCAAATTCTAATATATCATCTGTCCTTCCTTCTATTTCTATCCAATGAGAAGATTTTCCACATTTGCATTTTTCATTATGTACTATAACACGATCTGTTAATTCGTACCTTATAAAAGGTTGAATATAATTTGATAAATTAGTAATTAGAACCTTATCAGATAATACTCCATATCCGACTGGATTATTATTTTTATCAACAGGTTCAACTATTACCCAATCTTCATTGATATGTAGATGTTTTTCTGAACATTCACAAGCGATTTCTCCTGCTTCAGTACAAGAATAGTGTGTTTGAACATAACAATTAAATTTATCTGTTAGTTTTTTTCTAATCTCATCAGTTAAAAGTTCTCCTCCTGTAATTACAACATTTGGTTTTATATTAAGTTCTTCAAAATTTGCTAATAATGCTAAATTAGAAGGATAACCACTTAACATAGCAGGGCTAAATTCATTTAGTTCTTTTATAATTTGTTCTTCTTTTGCATTTACATCAACCGTAATTTTATTTTTCTTTCTAGGCATTTGTAATTGTAAATATCTAGACATTCCACAAGCTAAATAGAAACCATAATTTGCAAAAACACCAGCTGTTCTTTTACCATTTTTCATAAAAATTTTAAAATCTTCTTTTCTTGCAAAAGTTCTGAAAGCAGCAACTGCTGAAGATACATCAATATTTTGTTTATCATATAATATTGTTGCAGGATTTCCAGTTGAGCCTGAAGTTTTGAATATTAAGTATTTTCCATCTATCATACGACCAACATTATCAATATTTTGAGTAAATTCTTCAATTCTTTTCATACTTATATTATTATCAGTAATCCAATTATCAAAGTTTTTCATCATATCGATTTTATTAGTCGTAGGTAAATCTTGCAACTTATAATCTTCATTTATATTAGCATATAATTTATTAAAATACGGACTATTATTTCTTGCATATTTTACAAGTTCCTTTAATCTTTTATTTTGTAGTTTTTCAACTTGTCCTTGTTCTAAATTATTACCTTTATAAGTTTTTATCATTGCACTAATTAAACTCATATATAATCTCTCCTAAATATTTCTATTTATATTTATTCAAGAAGTTAACAATATAACTTATCTTCTGCACATCTTGATAACTTGTAATTTGTCATTATCATATTTTTTATTTTACTTCAAATGGCTCACTAAATATCGTTGATAATCCACTATATTTAACTATTCTATAAGTTCCTGAACTTAATTCTCCATAAATTTTAGACCAATCAAGTTGCATTTCTGTAATTCCATTTTCATTTGGTTTCATTGCTATTTCCGCCCAAGTTACTATTTCTTTTGTAATCATATCTACCCATATGTTATTATCTCCTGCTCTTTGAATTACAAAATTCATTCCCCAAGATACTGGATTTTCATTTTTATCTTCAATTATAATATCGGCACTTGTTTTTGTTATAGAATCTTCTTTTACAGTTATTTTAACATTTTTAGTTTTCCATTGGCTCAATTCTTTATTAATCTCTTTTTCTTTTTTATTTATATCAAAATCATTATTTTTTATATCAATTTCATAAATCTCTTTATTTCCATTTGAATCTTCAAGAATCAAATTAGTTCTTCCTGCTTTCTTAAATTTTGCTTCAATTAAATAATCTTCAAGTCCATCATCATATTTAATAGATACATCCCCATAGCTCGAATCTTCTAAATAAACTGTATATGTGTTATCAAATACTGCTCCTGTTTCACCATTATTTGTTAAAACTACAGTATTATAAGTAGTACTATTGAATAATGTTATTATACTCATAATTAATATAATCAAAGCACTTATTGTAATTCCTGCAACTTTTACTTTTTTATTGCTAAATATGCATATTGGATATAATAGTATAGTAATAATACAGAATAATGCACTTAAGAAATGATAAGGGAAATTGTATATTGTTTGCCCTAGAAATCCACTATAATGAAATCCTAAGAATATAAGCATAGGTATTAATATTAACAATCCCCACCACTTGTCTTTTTTCATAAAATATCCAATAAATCCCATAGGAATTGTGCAAATAGTCCAAATAATCCAAAATCTATAATAAGTTAAAAATAAGTTACTATGATTTATTACATCTTGAATTAAATATACTAATGGCTGACTTATTAAAAAGAATACAAAACATTTTAAGCTAGATTCTTTTGCTGATTTACTATTCATAATTATAAATATCCCAAATAAAATCCATACTTCAAATGATATTGTTATATCTGCAAAAGATGTATCTTTAGCTATTGGAAGCATAGCCATAATTGCAGTATATGCACCTGCAATTATAGAAAATATAATTAACTTTTTCCAACTCAAATCAATTCCACCAAATAATTTTTTTATTTTTTCCATCATTTTTAGTCTCCTCTATAGATTACTATTTATCTTATAAAATTAGTAAATGTATATTCTTTATACTAGTTGTTCGCAATATTACTTATTATTATAGATTTTGATTATTATACATCATAAAAAGTAAAAATAAAAGCGAACAAATAAAAAAATAACAGATAAGAAATTATCTGTTACTTTTGGCTCGATTAGCACATCCGTGTGCGAAAAATACGAGCTTGTATTTATAAATTTATTTTATATTTGATTCTATGGTTATAATTTAACATAACTAATTATATAAATCAAGTAGTTTTGAAAAAATTATCTATTATTTTTCATTTTACTCTTTAATTAAATCTATAAATTTATTTATTTCATTTTCAGATGTTAGACATTTATGCTCTCTATAATCCTCTGCAAATTGAACATTAAGCTCTTTTTTTACATCGCAATAACTTTCTATTTCTTTAAAAGTTCTTCCAAGCCAACCTGCATTTGTTACAAAAGCATATACTTGCTTTTGACTTAGATCATTGTTTTTAAGAAATTCTCTTAATACTGGTGTTATTGTGTACCACCATACAGGAGTTCCAATAATTACTTTCTCATAATCAGATAAGTCTATATTTATATCTTCTATTTCAACACATTCTTTTGAGCTTTCATTAGATTGGTATTTATCAACTATCGCTTGATAATCTTCTTCAAGAAATGGAGTTTTAGGTTTTAGTTCAACTACATCGCAATCAACTTTTTCTTTTATCATATCAGCAATAATCTTTGTGTTTCCCGTATATGAATAATATACTAATAAAGTTTTCAATTTTATTTAGGCCTCCAATTTGTTATATTCTTCATCTGTTACTGGTTCGCACCATTCATTTGAAGCTTCTTCTCCTGGTACTTCAACAGCAATATGACTAAACCATGAATTAGATTTTGCTCCATGCCAATGTTTTACATTTGCAGGTATTGTTATAACCATTCCTGGTTTTAAACTTACTGCTTCTTTACCTTCTTCTTGATACCAACCTTCTCCTGCAATACATATTAAAAGTTGTCCTCCACCATTTTTGGCATGGTGTATATGCCAATTATTTCTACATCTAGGTTCAAATGTTACATTTGCTAAAAATACAGGACATTTTCCAAATTCAGTTAATGGATTTAGATATGAGTTTCCTATAAAGTATTGAGCAAAATTGTCATTTGGTTTTCCTATTCCGAATAAATTTAATTTATCAAATTCTTCTTTTTCCATCTATTCCTCCTACTATATTAGAATTTCTTTAATTATCCAATTATTATCTTCTTTTTCTAAAGTCAAATAACTATCAACTATCCAGCTTCCGTTATATTCATATAATTTAGCTCTGATCTTACTTGTTAATTCAACTTTAGCTTTTTGATTATTTATACTAATTTTACAATTTTGTATATCTACTCCATAATATTTAATGTTTTCATTTTCAATATCATTTAGCCATTGCTCTTTTGAACTGCTATTTCCTACTATATGATTTATTTGAATATTAGGAATTATTTGTTTTAGATTCTCTATATCTTTATCAATTACAGCTTCATAAATCTCTAAAAAGATACTTAATAAGTCTTTATTTTCTTCTTTCAAGTTATCAATATAATTTTTATCTATTGTAACACCATTTGTATTGTTAAATCCAAACATAATTTAAACCATTTACCTTATCTTATTCTTGATTATCTAAATTAGGCATCCATGAAGCAAATTGTGTTAATTGTTCATCAGTTCTTATATAGTATCTTTTATTTTTATTTATTTCAGCAATTTTTGACATATCTTCTTCTGTTAATTTAAAATCAAATATATCAATATTTTGTTTGATATGTTCAGGATTAGAAGCTCCTGGTATAACTAAAAATCCCATTTGTGTATGCCATTTTAAAATTATTTGTGCTGAAGATTTATTATATTTTTTACCTAATTCTGCAAATATAGGTTCTTCTATTAAAGATTTATCTCCATGTCCTAATGGATACCAAGACATAAGTTTTATGTCATATTTATCTGTTACTTTTCTTAATTCATCTTGTGTAAAATAAGGATGTGCTTCTACTTGTATTACTTGAGGCTTTATTTCTGCAAATTCTAATAATTCTTCAATTTCATTCTCAAAATTTGATATACCTATTGATTTAATTTTTCCTTCTCTATATGCTTTCTCTAATTGTCTATATCCTGTTTTCCAGTTAGATGTTGGTTGATGTATAAATAATAAATCAATATAGTCTAAGCCAAGTCTTTCAAGAGTTCTATCAACTGCTGTATCGTCTTCGTAAACAGAAGGCCATAATTTTGTGCTAACAAATATGTCCTCTCTGTTTACGCCTGAAGCTTTTATTCCTCTACCTACTGCTTTTTCATTTTCATAAGCATTTGCTGTATCTATAAGTCTATAACCATCTTTCAAACTATTTATAACTGAATTTTCAGCTTGCTTTGGTGTAAGCATAAATGTTCCTATTCCTACATTTGGTATTTCAATACCATTATTTAATTTTACTTTTTCCATTCTAAATTCCCTCTTTCTTAAATTTTTATATTTTAAATATTAAAAACTATTTCTATAATACCAGTTGCCATCTATTTTTTCAAAATATGCAGTAACATTAAATGGATATGTGCCATAAGCTCCATAAGCATTTGCTGTTAACTTAACTTTTGCTTTCAAAATTGCTTTATTTTCTTCTATTGTAACTTCTGGATTATCTATTGTATAACTTTTATAATCTAATCTTTTAGTTACAATATCATAAATGTATTCTTCTTTTGTTTGAGTTTTACCCGACATGTGAGTAAATGTTGTTCCGTCTTTAATTACTTCATTTAAAACATCTTCATCTTTATCGCACATTGCTTGTTGCATTTGTTTATATCTATTCAAAACAATTTCTTCTTCACTTTGATTTATCATCTCATTATTATCCTTTTCTAAAACTATTTTTTCTCCAGTTTCAAGTATCAATTTTCCAGGAACATCAAAGTTATTAGCTTTATTTCTATCAAAATCATTTGTTGTACTTCCTGTCATGTGATATGGAATACTGTGTTTAGCATTAACCATTTTAGCTACACTTATTGCCTCATCTAATCCCATATTATATATTCCATCACAGCAGAAGAAAGCGTAATCTATATTTTTACTTGCTAATTCTGGCATTTGATTTGTAGTAGATGTATCTCCTGTTACATATATTGTAATTCCACTAGATAGAGTTATAATATATCCGGGCACATTCATTTACATTGTGGTAGGCATTATAACCTGCTTCAACAGATTCAATAGTTGCATAACCTAAATCAAAAGTTTTATGTTCTCCATTTACTATTGCATCTTTACTTCTAATTATTTTACAATCTTCATTTTTATTTTTTATTAAACTAATATTATTGTGATCAAAATGTTCATGTGTTACTAATATTAAATCAGCAGGTAGCTCATAACCCTCTCCCATAAAAGGATCAATATATATAACTTTATTATTACTTGTTACTATTCTTATACTAGCTTTTCCTTGATATAATAAAACATCTTGATTTTGTGAATTATAACTCATATTTATATTTTCCCTACTTTCGTTATTGCTTGTATTTTTATTTCTATTACTTATAAAGTATATAACAAGTGCTAATATAATGACAATAAAGATAAACAATAAAATCACTAAAAACTTATTCTTCATAATTTCAATTCCTTATTTTAATAATCTGCAAATCTTTCATTTTTATCTAAATCTTTTAAGTCTTGCATTTCATCTTCGCTTAATTCAAAATCAAATATATCATAGTTTTCTGCTATATGACTTTCATTACTTGAACCAGGTATTGCAATATATCCCATTTGTAAGTGCCATCTTAATATTATTTGTGCTGATGTTTTATTATGGCTATCAGCAATTCTTGAAATAGTATCATCATCAAATAATACTTGTGTGTTTCCTCTACCACCTAATGGAAACCATGATTCTAAAACAGTATCATATTGTTCTAAATGTTCTGCCATCTCTGTGCTTTGATGATATGGATGTGTTTCGTTTTGAAGTAATGCAGGTGTTATATCTACTTGACTTGCTAATCTATCAAAATCTTCTGGTGTATAATAATTTGATAAACCAATAGAACGAAGTTTACCTGTCTTTACAGCTCTTTCCATTCCTTTATATGCAGTAACATCATTTGATGGTTGAGAATGGTGTAATATCATTAAATCTATATAGTCTAATCCTAATCTTCTTAATGAGGCATCTATTGCTTCATCAGGATTATTAAAATCGCTAGTCCACATCTTTGTTGTTACGAATATTTCTTCTCTTGTTACAAAACCTTCATCTATTGCTTTTTTTATTCCACGACCTACTCCTGTTTCATTTCCATATATTCTAGCTGTGTCTATTAGTCTATATCCATCTTTCAATGCCCAATATACTGAATTTTCTGCTTGGCTATCTGATAATAGGTATGTTCCTATTCCTAACATTGGCATTTTATATCCACTATTTAAAGTTATATCTTCAATAAAATATGTTTGATTATTTGACATCTTCTTGTCCTCCTTATTATTATTTTCTATTTTTGAAGTGCTATTTTGAGTATTATCTTCTTTTTTATTATTAGTCCTAAAATAAATTACAACTCCAACGATAATACATATTAAAAGTATTAAACAAATTATAAATCCTTTTTTCATATAGACCTCCTATCTTATTCCAAGTT
The DNA here is from genome assembly GCA_017404025.1 of Clostridia bacterium. Taxonomy (GTDB): domain Bacteria; phylum Bacillota; class Clostridia; order TANB77; family CAG-508; genus CAG-269. The sequence goes on along the minus strand of JAFRDD010000165.1, from coordinate 1,105 downwards.
TGTATCTACCACTATTGATTGAAGCTATTACTCCACCATCAATTAAAAGATCTGTTCCTGTAATAAATGAAGATTCATCGCTTAATAAAAATTCAGCTGCTCTTGCAATTTCTTCAGATGTTCCAACTCTTCTAGCTGGAGATGATGCTATCATATCTTGATAAGTATTTCCTGCTGAATTAAATTCATCATAAGCTAGTGGTGTTACAATTATTCCAGGACTAATTGTATTTATTCTTGCGTGTTTTTGTCCCCATGTTGTAGCTGCTGCTGTTCTTACTCTTAAATGATTTGCTCTTTTTGCTGTTATATATGCTGTTCCTGAATTTACTATTGCATCATTCTTTAAAAACTCAATATCTTTTAGTTTGTCTGTTGGTGTTAATGCAAGTTCCTTTTCAACTTCTGGTGTAAAGTTCATCATATATCCAGTTTGACTAGATATTATTAAACCTGCTCCACCTTCTGCTATATAATTTGCAAATATATCTATTGCTTCTGCTGTCGCTATTAAATCAAGATTTATAATATGTTCAGGACTTGCTTGACTTGGAGAAGCTCCTGCTGTATCTATAAAATATTTTACTTTTCCTAATTCTGAAGCTTTTTTTGCAAATTCTTCAACTGAATTTCTGTCTAAAGCATCTACTTTTTGAGTTTCTACTATATATCCTCCTGTTCTTAATTCTTTAGCTCGTTCTTCTAAATTTTTCTTACTAATATCTCCAATAAATATCGTTTTACCTACTCCTATTCTCTTTACAATAGCTGTTCCCATACTTCCTGCTCCTAATAAAACAACAACATCTTTATTTTCGTTAAGATTAAAGTTCATAAATAAGACCTCCTTCTTTATTCTGTTCATATTATATAGAATATAAACTAAATATAAAACAACTAATTATCATTCAAAGTGTCTTATTACACACTAATTTAAAATTTGTGTATTATCTCTTACACTTGTGTGTCAATAACTTTTGAAAATGTCCCAAAAATTTCTAAACATTAGCGGGAAATTATTCTCGCTAAAATGGACATTTTATTATATTAATCTTGAGTCTTTCCGCTCGCCGCGGAGGCAGGCTCAAGATTTTTTGTATATTTT
>JAFRDD010000164.1 GCA_017404025.1 Clostridia bacterium | reverse complement strand
GTTCTAGAATTATAAAATTCTAAAAAATTATTTTCATTAATAGTTTCTATATTTTCCATATAATCCTCTAAATAGGATTATACAAAAAAAGAGTTGCGTTAGCAACTCTTAAAGGAAAAATTTATTTTTCCTATTTTTTATATAATATAAAAAAATACAGAACATCCCTAAAAATAACTAAAAATTCAAGGAGAATAGAACTTTTTTATATAATAAAGAAGGATTTATGTAAAATACGTCGAATAATATAATTACGTGATATTATTATGAAAGAGAGGAAAAAAATGAGATATAGTGAAGAAATACTAGATGAAGTAAGACAATCAAATGATATAGTAGATGTAATTTCACAATATGTTCATTTAAAACGAAGTGGAAGAAACTTCTTTGGATTATGTCCATTTCATAATGAAAAATCGCCTTCTTTTTCTGTCTCACCAGACAAGCAAATATTTCATTGTTTTGGATGTGGAGCAGGTGGAAATGTATTTTCATTTTTAACAAAAATAGAAGGAATAAATTTTGTAGAAGCGGTTCAAATGCTAGCTGAAAAAGCAAATATACAGTTACCAACAATTGAAAATAGTGCAGATTCAGCAAGAGAAGAATTAAAAGCAAAAGTTTATAAAGTAAATGAATTTGCAGCAGAATTTTATCACCAAAACTTATATCAGCCACAAGCAAAAATAGCACAAGAATATGTAAAAAAAAGAAAACTAACAAACGAAACATTAAAATCATTTAAAATTGGATTTTCAGGGAAATTTGACGAATTATATCAAGCTTTACACAAACAAGGTTTTCAAGATAAAGAAATATTAGAAACAGGTCTCGTAAACAAAAATGATAATGGACGTTATATAGATAGATATAGAAATAGACTAATGTTTCCAATATGTGATGCAAGAGGTAGAGTAATAGCTTTTGGAGGAAGAGTGTTAGATGACTCTAAACCTAAATACATAAATTCTCCAGAAAACATAGTATATAGCAAAGGGAGAAATTTATTTGGGCTTAATGTTGCTAAAAAAGGTGATATAAAAAGAATACTTATAGTAGAAGGATATATGGATGTTATATCTTTACATCAAAGAGGAATAACAAATGTTGTAGGAGCACTTGGAACGGCACTAACTGAGGCACAAGGTTGGCTACTTAGAAAAAATTCAGAACAAATAATATTAGGATTTGATTCAGATGGTGCAGGACAAACAGCAATTATTCGTTCTGTTGAAATTTTAAAAAATATGGGGTGTGACATAAGAATATTACAAATGGAAGGTGCAAAAGACCCAGATGAATTTGTAATAAAATATGGTAATGCGAGATTCAATATTTTAATGGATAAAGCTATTTCATTAATAGAATTCAAAGCCAAAATATTAAAACAAAATTTGAATTTAGAGAATACAACAGACAAGATAAAATTTTTAACAGAGATAGCAAAATTAGTATCAGGAATAGGAAATACAATAGAAAGAGAAGTATATATTGAAAAAATATCAGAGACTTATAATATTTCCAAAGAAGCTGTCTATGCAGAAGTAAACAAAATATTATATGCAAACACAAAAAATGAAAAGTTGTTGGAAAAGAAAAAAACAATTGTTACAAGAAAAATAATAGAAAAACAAGAGGTATCTGATAATATTAAAAATAGAGAAAATACAATTTTAGCTTTATTATTAACAGGTGATTTTAATATATATCAAGTTATAAAACAAAATATTAAACCAGAAGACGTAAAATATGAATTAAATAAAGAAATATTTAAAAGATTGTATGAAGAATTTGAAAAAGGAAATAGTAATATTAATAGTATTATTGATACACTATCAGAAGATGAGCAAAATCATATTACAAGTATAATGGTTAGTGATTTTGAAATAGAAGATTATGAAAAAGCACTAGATGACATATTAAAAAATTATGAAAAAGAGAAATTAAATGAAAGAAAATTTGAAATACTAAATTTAATAGACAAAACAGAAATTAAAGAAGAAAAAGAAAAATTAGAAAAAGAATTAAGTGAGATAATAATTAAATTATCAAAAATTAGGTAGGGGTGAAAAAATTTAATGTCAGAGAAAAAAGAAGAAGAAAAAAAGGAATTAAAAGAAAATCTAACATTAGAGAAAAAAGAAATTAATAAAGAAGAGAATGGTGCTGAAAAAGAAAAAGTTAAAAATATAATAAAAAAAGCAAAAGAAAATGGAAAAATGACATATGAAGATTTAGCAAAAGAATTAGATGATGTTAATCCAGAAGAATTAGATAAGGTATTTGATGCATTTGAGGAAATGGGAGTTAGTCTTTTACAAGAAGATGATTTAGATGAAGAACCAAACATTGAAGATTTAAAGGAAGTTGAAAATCTAAAATTAGATGAAATCACAGAAACAAGTTATGAAGGGATAAATGTAGATGATCCTGTAAGGATGTATTTAAGGGAAATAGGTAGAATACCACTTTTAACATATGAACAAGAATTAGATTTAGCAAAAAGAATGTTAAAAGAGGGAGAAGGCATAACAGATGAAGAGGCAGAAGAAGCAAGACAAGAATTAGCAGAATCAAATTTGAGACTAGTTGTAAGTATTGCAAAAAAATACGTAGGGAGAGGAATGCTATTTTTAGATTTAATACAAGAAGGAAATATGGGATTAATTAAAGCAGTAGAAAAATTTGATTATACAAAAGGATTTAAATTTAGTACTTATGCAACATGGTGGATAAGACAAGCAATAACTAGGGCAATTGCAGATCAAGCAAGAACAATAAGAATTCCAGTTCACATGGTAGAAACTATAAATAAATTAATAAGAACATCACGTCATTTACTACAACAATTAGGAAGAGAGCCAACGACAGAAGAGATAGCAGCAGAGATGGAAATTCCTGTTGAAAAAGTAGTAGAAATTCAAAAAATAGCTCAAGACCCAGTATCGCTTGAAACACCTATTGGTGAAGAAGATGATAGTCATTTAGGAGATTTTATTCAAGATGACGATTCACCAGCTCCTCAAGATTCAGCAGCATATACATTATTAAAAGAACAATTAGAAGAGGTAATGAATACATTAACACCAAGAGAAGCAAAAGTTTTGAAATTAAGATTTGGACTTGAAGATGGAAAAGCAAGAACATTAGAAGAAGTAGGACGTGAATTTCAGGTTACTAGAGAAAGAATACGTCAAATAGAAGCAAAAGCGCTAAGAAAATTAAGACATCCATCAAGATCTAAAAAGTTAAGAGATTATATGGGATAAAAGAAATGTGAAAAAAGCATTTCTTTTTTCGTAGTATTCACAAAACAAACACAATAATGAATTATAATTATAAAAATATAATAGGAGATAGATATATATGGGAAATAAATGTGTTTTAGTTGTAGATGATGAACAAAGAATGAGAAAACTAGTAAAAGATTTTTTACAGACAAATGACTTTGAAGTTTTGGAAGCAGAAGATGGAGAAAAAGCGTTAGAAATTTTTGAAAAAGAAAAAAACAAAATTAATATAATTTTATTAGATGTAATGATGCCAAAACTTGATGGATGGTCAGTATTAAGGCAAATAAGACAAGAATCAAAAGTTCCTATAATAATGCTTACTGCAAGGGGAGAAGAACAAGATGAATTATTTGGATTTGAATTAGGGGTAGATGAATATATATCAAAACCATTTAGTCCTAAAATATTAGTTGCAAGAGTAGAGGCAATCTTGAAGAGAACTGGACAAGATGAAAAACAAATTTTAGAATATGGGGGAATTGAAATTGACACTGAAGGGAGAACTGTAAAAGTAGATGGGAAATTAATAGAATTAAGTTTACGTGAATACGAATTATTGACATTTCTTGCAGAAAATAAAAATATTGCACTATCAAGAGATAAAATATTAAATAATGTTTGGAATTATGATTATTATGGAGATTCAAGAACTATAGATAGCCATGTGAAAAAAATAAGGCATAAACTTGGAAAAAAGGGAAAATATATTCAAACTATTAGAGGAATAGGATATAAATTTGAAATAAAATAGGAGCCAATATGGAAAAAATAAAAAAAATGTTAAAATCAGTTAGAGTAAGATTATTTTTTACTATAAGTTCTGTAATAATATTAATAATTGCTTTTTTAGTGATAGTAAATAATTTTGTATTTGGAACATTTTATACATATAAGAAAAGAGCCGCATTAAAAACAGTTTATAATGTTGTTAATGATTATTATAATAATAATGAAGAAAAAGAAAATATTGAAAATGAACTTGAGAAATTAGCGATAAAAAATGGGTTTGATATTTTAATAAGAAATAACAATGAAAATGTAAATGTATATACATCTACAAAAGATTTCCTTTCTGCAGTAGGACAGTTAAATGAAATGGCTAATAAAATAGAAATAAATTCAGGTAGTATAATAGAAGAAGGAGATTCATTTACTATTAAAGAAATAAAAAGTCGTAAAAATGAAATTACATATATAATGCTATATGGAAAACTGGACAATGGATATTCGTTATATGTTAGAATCCCTATTACGTCAATACAAGAAAGTGTAAAAATTTCAAATAATTTTCTATATTTAATAGCTGGATTTACAATATTAATTGCAGCAGTAATGGTATCATTTATAACAAGAAAATTTACAGAACCTATAGAAGAATTAAATGATATTGCACAAAAAATGTCAAAATTGGATTTTAGTAAAAAATATAGAATAAAAAATACTGATGACGAAATAAATAACTTAGGAAAAAGTATTAACAAAATGTCTGATACACTTGAAAAAACAATTAAACAATTAACTAATACAAATATAGAATTGGAAAAAGATATAGAAGAAAAATCAAAAATTGATGAAATGAGAAAAAGTTTTATATCAGATGTATCACATGAATTAAAAACACCGATAGCCTTAATACAAGGGTATAGTGAAGGATTAGTAGAAAATATTAATACAGATGATGAAAATAGAAAATTCTATGCTGAAGTAATACTTGATGAATCTAATAAAATGGATAAATTAGTAAAGCAATTATTAGACTTAATGAAATTAGAATATGGAAAAAGAGATTTCAACAATATGGAATTTAATATAGTAGAACTAGAAAAAGAAGTGCTTCGAAAAACGAAAATGATGTTAGAAGACAAAAACATAGAAGTTGAATTTAATGAAAATGAAGAAATTAATATTTTTGCAGATGACTTTTATATTGAACAAGTATTAATGAACTATGTAACAAACGCGATAAAAAATAATAAAGAAATAAAAGGAAAGAAGAAAATAAAAATAATAAATGATGTAGATGTTGAAAAAAATAAAGTTCGTGTAAGAGTATTTAATACAGGTGATAGTATTTCAGATGAAAATATTGTAAGAATATGGAATCGTTTTTATAAAGCGGATAGTTCTAGAAATAGAGAAGATGGTGGAACTGGAATAGGATTATCAATTGTAAAAGCAATTATGAATAATTATAATAATGATTATGGAGTTTGTAATAAAGAAAATGGAGTAGAGTTTTATTTTGATTTAGATTTAAGATTATAGTATTTTTTAAAGTATAACTAAAATATTAAACAAAATTGTAAAAAACTATTGACAAAAATATAAAAACGCTTTATAATTTATAAATGTTAGGAGTAATGCAGGTGTAGTTCAATGGTAGAACCCCAGCCTTCCAAGCTGATGACGTGGGTTCGATTCCCACTACCTGCTCCATATAAAATATTCCTGGCATATATATGCAGGTGTAGTTCAATGGTAGAACCTCAGCCTTCCAAGCTGATGACGTGGGTTCGATTCCCACTACCTGCTCCATAATGCGTTTTCGTCGAACTTCTTGTAATTATTGATATAAGCGAGTTTGAAGAAAACAAAAAGTGATTATCTATCACATTATATAAGTCGATTTAGTCGGCTTATTTTTTTACTTTAAAATATCAAAATTGGTAAAAAAAGTAAAAGATAGCCTCAAAATATTGAAAAAAGGGGCTTTTGTGATATGATATCTACAGTTAAAAAAGAAATAGCAATAAGTAAAGAATTACATTCTAAGATTGAATGGGTTTGCACTTTTAGTAATTGTGAACCAAAGATAAAGAATGGTAATTTGAGAATGGTTGAAAAATCTAATCTTGCTTATGTAGAGCCACATACTGCTGTTATTAAGAATAAACTATATTTATTCTTTAATGAACACGAATATTTTTACATAGGTAATTTAGCAAATAAATATCCACTCTCAAAATTAAGAGATTTTATCAATGGTAACTAATACTAAAAGAATTTTTATTTTCAGCAAGTAATATGACAAGTAAATATTAAAGTTTGTTTTAAGTGTTAGTTATCATAACTAGCACTTTGTTTGTTTTTTAGGAGGGTTTTAAATGGAAAACGAAGAAAAGAAAATTGCAGGTATTTATATTAGAGTAAGTACCGAAGATCAAGCTCGTGAAGGATTTAGCTTAGGAGAACAAGAAGAAAAATTAAGGCAATTATGCAAATATAAAGATTTTGAGATATTCAAAATTTATAAAGATGCAGGAATATCAGCTAAAAATATGAAAGATAGACCAGCATTTCAACAAATGTTAGAAGATATGAAAGCAGGAAGACTAAATTATATAGTAGCCTATAAATTGGATAGAGTAACGCGTTCTGTAAGAGATTTGGAAGTTTTAATCAGCACGCTTGAACAATACCATTGCTACTTAATTTGTGATAGAGATGATGTTAATACTTCTACTGCAAATGGTCGTTTCTTTGTTAGAATGTTAACTGTACTTTCTCAACTTGAAATAGAAATAGTTAGTGAAAGAACAAAATTCGGTTTAAATGGTGCAATAAAGGCTGGTCATATTCCTGGTAAAGTTCCATTAGGTTATTATAGATATACTGATAAAACATTAAAAATAGATGTTACTACAAAAGATATTGTTTTAAGAATATTTGAACTGTATTTAGAAGGTAAAAGTTATCAAACAATATCTAATATTCTAAACGAAGAAAAAGTCTTATCTCCTAACAATAAAAAATGGTGTGACTCTACTATTGATAGAATTATCAATAACAAAATATATATGGGAGATTATGAAAGATATAAATATGATACTGATAAAGAAACTGAATTATTTGTAGATGTTGTTCCTCCTATTATAGCAAGAGCTATGTGGGAAGAAGTACAAAAACAAAAAGAGAAAAATCAAAGGTCTTATTGTAGAAATAGAGTTTATATATTCTTTCAAAAGCTCATATGTCCTACTTGTCGGTAAAATAATGACTTGTAAAGGTGCAGGTGGTAAAAAAACTAAATATATGTATTACTTCTGTGATAATTGCAATTTGTATTATAACGAAGCAGAGATTGAAGATTGCTTAATCGATTATATTTTAGACCTAGTAGAATATGATTTTCATGCAAATAAATACTTCTACCCTTTACTTGCTGAAAAGAAAAATAATGAAACTAAAGAAATTGAAAAAGAAATCAAAAAATTCAAAGAACAAAAAGAAAGACTTATGAAAGTCTATGTCAATGGAATATTACACGAAGAAGATTTTGCAAAAGATTATGAATTTATTGAAAAGAAACTAGCAGAATTAGAAAACAAGAAAATTGACTCTTTAAACTTTGACGAATAAACTTATAACCCACAACATTTGCTTGCTGAAAGAGATATAGAAAGAGAAAAATTAACTCAGCATCAAATGTATAAAGATGTTTTACTAAAACTATGGACTATAAAAAGTAAAGATGAAAAACAATCTTTTATATCTAAATTTATTGAAAATGCAACATTAAAGAAAGATAAAGACAGCAATTTTGATATAGATAAAATCAATTTTAGAAGTAGTTTTGTTGAGCAGATAGATAAGTTATATGATAAAGGTGTTGTAGATTTTCCTACTATGCTAGAAAGAGGTGGAAAACTAGAAGATACTAGAATTAGTGTAAATATGAACGATAAGCAATTACAAGACTATTTAAGTACATTAAAAAAAGAATTAGATATAAACTATATGGATTTGGGAGAATACTATTTCCACGATGATAAGATAGATGAAAACTATGATAATAAATCTAAAGTTGCTATGATTAGAGATAGACATATTGAGTTCAAGTTAAAGAAAAATCAAAAAGTAATTAGAATGGTTGCAATAAAACAATATAAAAACTTTTTAGCAAAGCCAGAAGGAAAATTACGACTTGGACTTGTTACTCATACTACTTCAAAGAAACAGCATAAATAATTGTTGCAACTATCACTTTATATGTAGGCTATGTTGCAACAAGTAAATTAGCGAATACAAATTTATATTTGCGTTAGCGATATAAACTTTGTGTGAGGTAATTTGGATAAATTTTATCCCATTGGGAGAAAATTTATTGCCTCGCAGAGCCCCCGAGTTATGATGGCACGTCATAACTCATAGGGGGTTAGGACTTATGACAAGGTCAAAGTCCTATGCTTCGGAGCAAATTCTAAAGGAGGGAAAAAGATGGAGCAAGAATTAGCATATTCATTTCACTTGGGTAGTGATAAAAACAAAAGTAAAGTAGCAAAAAAGACAGCTAAAGGAAATGTATCTGGTACTACTTCCCTTTCAAATAATGCTATTCAAAATGCAAATGATTTATCAAAAGTAAATAAACACAATTTACGAGATTATGATAATCAAAGAGATTTAATTAATACTATTTATGGAACGAACGATATTGTAGAAGATGTTAAGCAAGTATATATAGATGAATTTGAACAAGTTAGAATTGAATATAATACTAATCAATCAAGAGCTGATAGAAGGATAAACAATTATTTTGAGAAAATATGTAATTCTCAAAATAATATTGCTTGTGAAATTATTATAGAACTTGGAGATATGGATTTTTGGCAAGATAAAGATGATGAATATAGATTTAAGATGATAGATGTATATAATGAGCAAATACAAGACTTAAATAAAATACTTCCTAGCTTTAAAGTAGCCAATGCTACAATACATTTTGACGAAACATCTCCACATATGCACGTTGTTGGTGTTCCTGTTATAGAAAATTGTAAAAGAGGTATGAAAAAACAAGTAGGAAAATCACAACTATTTACAAAAGAGTCTTTAACAAAAATACAAGATAAGATGAGAAATGCTTGTATTAAATCATATAATAAATTCTATGATGTTGATAGTAGGCTTAAAGCAAAACAAAAAGGCAGAAATCAAGACCTCAATGTAAATGATATGGGAAATTATAGAGAAATAAAGAAAAAAATAGAACAAGAACGTAAAAAACTTGAAAATGCTAATAAACAAACTAAAAAGATAGATACTTCAAGTAAAGATATAGTAGAGTTATTAGATAGTTTAAAGCCCATGCCATTTAGTAAAAATAATAGCCAAATTTCAAACGAGAATATAGAAAATATCAAAGATTATATTAAAGACGTAACAGATGTTATCAAGACAGTTAGAAGTGTAAATGATTTAAATTTATCGATTAAAGAGTTTGAACACGCATCTTTTGAAATAGAAAAGAAAAATAAATCCCTTAAATATCAAATAGAACTTAAAAATGAAGCTATTGAAAAATTAAATGATAAATTATCTGCTAAAGATAAGATAATTATTAAACTACAAGAAGAAAAAGAAAGCTTAAAAGCTCAATTACAGAAATTCAAAAGCTTTTGGCATAATTTAATGAGCCACTTCCATAAGAGAATAACTTATGATAATGACCAAAATTATAAAATAGTAAGTGATGATTTATATAAAAATGGCATATTTGATGACAACGATAATGAAATTGCTAATAACATTTTAAGAGAAGAATATAGAACTACACTTATAAACTTTGGAAAATATAAACTTGTAATGTTTGTAATGGCTAAACTTATGGAAATGGAAACAACAGAACAGAATAAAATTGCATTATATTTATTTAATAATATTAATTTTTCTGAAGATGAGAGTTATAACTAGAACATATGTTACTACAAAAATGTTGAAAAATCGCATAATTTGTGGTATAATTTTACACGATAAGGAGAAAAAATGGAAAAAGAAGAAATAATAAGTAAACTAAAAAAATATGTTGAGGAAGTATGTAAAAATGACTCCACAGGTCATGACTGGTGGCATATAGTAAGAGTATATAATAATGCAATGTTAATAAATAAAAAAGAACAAGCAAACGAGTTTTTACTAACAATAATTGTTTTAATGCACGACTTATATGATCATAAATTCTTTAATGGGAATATTGCTGAAAAATTAAAAGAAACCCTAAAACAACTAAAGATTTATGAGTATTTTTCAAAAGAGGATATACAAAATATAGTTTATAGTTGTGAAAATTTAGGATTCAGTAGTAATATCTTAGAAAAAAGAGAACTTTCGCACGAAGGAAAAATAGCACAAGATGCAGATAGGTTAGACGCATTAGGAGCAATTGGCATTGCCAGAACTTTTGCTTATGGTGGTAAAAAGGGGAAACTAATATATGATCCAAATAATAATCAACTTGTAGATGAAAAAGAATATAACGAAAAAGGTTCTAATACCTCAATTAGCCATTTTTATGACAAACTCTTAAAGATAAAATGGTTAATGAATACAGATACAGCCAAAGAGATTGCAATAGAAAGGCATAAATTTTTAGAAAATTTTCTAGAAGAGTTTCTAGATGAATGGAATGGTGTAAAATGATAGATACAGGATATTTATTTTCAAGAGATGATAAAAGAATATTTGTAAATACTTGTTTAGGTTGTACTGGCAAATGTTCATATTGCTATTTAAGTAAGATGGGATATGACAATGAATCTATAGTTTCAAAAATTAAAACATCGGAAGAATTAATTGGAGAAATTGAAAATTATGGAATTTCCACGGATACTTTAATTACATTAGGGTGTTTCTCAGAATGTTGGGATGATAATAATAAACCAGAAACAATAAAGTTAATAAAATATTTTTTACAAAGAGGAAATCAAATTCAACTATCTACAAAAAAAGAAGTTACTATACAAGAAGCAAGACAATTTGAAGATTTGACTACATATTTGGGACAGTTAGTAATATTTGTTAGTTCTGCAACTATAAGTCAGTGGAATAAAATTGAAAAAGGAACAGACTCATTAAATAAAAGATTTAATACATTTGAATTATCAAATCAATTAGGTATTCCAACAGTTTTATATATGAAACCAGTATTAAATGGGATAACCATAAAAGATATAGATTTATATAAAGAGGTTATCAAAAAATATGGTATCAAAGATGTTGTAGTAGGAAGTATATTCAGCGAAGAACATTCAGAAGAAACAGTACATTTTTCTGATAAAGGCTTATTATATTATAATCCAAATTCAGATGAATCACAAATCAAAAAGCAATTAATGCAACTTGGAAATGTAAAAGTATTTTCAAGGAGTTCACAAGTCACACAATATTATAAAGAAAAAAATAAAGACATAGAGAGATAATAACGGATTTTTCGAAATTTTATTGTCAATAACTTTTGAAAATGTCCCAAAAATTTCTAAACATTAGCGGGAAATTATTCTCGCTAAAATGGACATTTTATTATATTAATCTTGAGTCTTTCCGCTCGCCGCGGAGGCAGGCTCAAGATTTTTTGTATATTTT
>JAFRDD010000163.1 GCA_017404025.1 Clostridia bacterium | reverse complement strand
TCTATAGACACAGAAAAATGATATATTAAAAATGGGACATTTTCACTAAGAATTAAGTAAAAATTTGATGAGACATTTTTACTAAGAATTCTATTTTTATTTTTAAATTTTTAATGAGACATTTTCACTGAGAATTCAAAGGTTTTTGGCAAAAAAGTATATTTTTATATATTTTCATTGGTTCGTCCAAAAACAAATCTTCTAGATATTGGTTTAATTTACATAATTTGGTATAATTTGATGTGCAAACCCTGCAAATACTCCAGGTTTTCATCATGTAAGCACTCATAACAATCTAATAATTTAGCTGGAGGTATAATTATGGCTACTAAAGAAATTAAGGAACTCTGTTTGCAGAGTTCCTTTTTCTATATATTATTATTTTCTTAAAGTTGCATTACATTTCTTTGTAACAGTATCAATAATTTTTTCCATTGCAGAATTTACTTCTTCGTCAGTTAATGTTTTTTTGCTGTCTTCAAAATATAAAGAATATGCAATTGATTTTTTATCTTTATCTACATTTTCACCTGTATAAACATCAAATACTTCAATATTTGTAAGTAATGAGCTTCCTCCGCTTTTTATTGCTTTTTGAATTTCTGAAGATTCTAAATTTCTATCAACTATAAAAGCAACATCTTTGCTTACTCCAGGGAATTTAGATATTTCTTTATATTTCATTTTTCCTACTCTTTTTTCAAACAATTTATCTAAGTTTATTTCTAATACAAATACATCATCTGATGTTACCTCTGGATGAATTTTTCCTACTATTCCTACAATTGTTCCATTAACATTTATATATGCTGTTTGTCCTGGATGCATTTTTGAAGGAATTTCTTGTTTTCTTTCAAATGAATATCTTCCTTCATATCCAAGGTAATTTAATACTTCTTCTGCTATTCCTTTTATAATATAGAAATCTACATTTTTTGTATTTCCTAATCCTAAATAGTATTTTCCTGTAGCTAATACACAAAGCTTATTATTTTCTCCATATTCCTCTTGTTTTTTATAAAAACCTTTTCCTATTTCAAATATTGATAAATCTTTTTGACTTCTTGCCTTATTATATTCATAAATTTTATATAGTGATGGTATCATACTATATCTTAAAGTATTTCTATCTTCTGTTATTGGGTCTAGCAATTTTAAAGTTTCATATTCATCTGTTGAGTATCCATCAACTTCTTTGTCATTTATTAATATGTATGATAATGTTTCATTTAATCCAAGGGAAATCATTTTGTTTCTTAATTCTCTCATCGTTTTATTGTAAGTACCTTGTTTCATGTCAACAACTGGTAATTTTCCTTGAATATTATCAACACCATAAATTCTACTAACTTCTTCAATTAAATCTTCTTTTATTGATATATCCAATCTTCTTGATGGTACATTTACTATAACTGATTTTTCTCCAGCTTCATATGTAAATCCTAATTTCCTATAAACATCTAAAATAGATTCTTTTGAAATATTTGTTCCTAAAACATCATTTATATTTTGATATTCTATTTCTATCTTCTTATCTTCTACATTAGATTTGTTATATTCACATTTTCCTGTAACTATAGTTGCATCTGCATATTTTTCTAATAAACTACAAGCTCTTTCTATTGCCATATATGTTCTTTTTGGGTCTAAACCTTTTTCAAATCTGTTACTTGCTTCACTTCTTACAACTTTTTTAGAAGTTTTTCTAACTTTTACAGAATCAAATATTGCTGATTCAATAATAACATTTTTTGTATCATTTTCAACTTCTGTTGTAAGTCCTCCCATAACACCTGCAAGACCAATAGCTTCTTTTTCAGTGGCAATTACTATATCTTCTGAATCTAAGGTTCTTTCAATTTCATCTAACGTTGTTAATTTTTCGTTATTTTCAGCCATTCTAACTACTAATTTTTCGCCCAATCTATCAGCATCATAGAAATGTAATGGTTGACCTACTTCTAACATTACATAATTACTTATATCTACAACATTGTTTATTGGTCTAATTCCTGAAGCTATTAATCTATTTTTTATAAAAGCTGGACTTTCTTTAATTGTTACATTTTGGGCTTTCTTTGCTAAAAACACACTGCAATTATCGGTTTTTATATCAATTTCAAAGTTTTTGTTTATATCTTCTCCTGTTTCTTTATGAGATAAGTCTATTTCTTTTGGGACTTTGTCGTAAATTGCCCCTACTTCTTGTGCCATTCCCAAAATGCTTAATAAATCACCTCTGTTTGCAGTTAACTCAAAATCTATAACTTCATCATCTAACCCTAAATATTTTATTGGATCTTCACCAATTTTTGCATCTTCGCCAAGTTCTGCAATTCCGTCTTTATCTGCTTTACTTAAAAATTTATTTTCTATACCAAGTTCTGCTAAAGAACACATCATTCCATTAGATTCTTGCCCTCTTATCATTCCCTTTTTTATTGTTATTTCTGGAAGTTCAGCTCCAACTTTAGCAACTATAACTTTTATTCCTTCACGAGCATTTGGTGCACCACAAACAATATTTAACACTTCTGTTCCAATATCTACTTTGCATAAGTGCAAATGGTCAGAATCTGGATGTTCTTTACATTCTATTATTTTTCCAATTACTAAATTAGTTGCATTAATCAATTTTCCTGCTTCATCATATTCGTTTCCAACTCTTGTCATATCTTCTGCAAGAGTTTTTACATCTACATCAACATCTATATAATCTCTTAAAAAATTCAAACTTAATTTCATTATTCTTCATCCTTTCTATCAAATTGGCTAAGGAATCTTATATCATTTGCATATAAATACCTTACATCTGGAATTCCATATTTAAACATTGCAAGTCTATCTAATCCTGTACCAAATGCAAATCCACCATATTCCTCTGGGTTATATCCATTCATTTTTAAAACATTTGGATGTACAATTCCTGCCCCTAATAATTCTATCCATCCTGTTTGTTTGCATAAGTTACATCCTTTTCCTCCACATTTAAAGCATGTTACATCTACTTCATAAGATGGTTCTGTAAATGGGAAATAACTTGGTCTAAATCTTAATTCTGAATTTTTTCCTACTAATTTTCTTACAAATACTTCTAATGTTCCTTTTAAATCTGCCAAAGAAACATTTTTATCTTTTTTGTCTATTACCAAGCCTTCAACTTGACCAAATTGATGTGAATGTGTTGCATCATCTTCTCTTCTATATGTTTTTCCTGCACATATCATTCTTATTGGTTCATTTCCACCTTTTGCAAGCATTGTTCTTGCTTGAACAGCAGATGTTTGAGTTCTTAGTAAATAATCTTCTGTTATATAGAAACTGTCTTGCATATCTCTTGCTGGATGCCCTTTTGGTAAATTAAGTCTTTCAAAACAGAATTCGTCTGTTTCAAGTTCTGGCCCCTCTACAACATCATATCCCATTGATACAAATAAATCTTCTATTTCTTCTATTACTCTATTTATAGGGTGTTTGCTTCCCCTTTTTATTTTAGTTGCTGGAAGTGTAATGTCTATTGTTTCATTTTCTAATTTTTCTTTTAAAGCTTCTTTTTTAAACTCTTCTTCTCTTTCTTTTATTTTTGTTTCAATTTCATCTCTTACTTTATTTACAAGTTCTCCTATAACAGGTCTTTCTTCTGGAGATAAAGCTCCCATTCCTCTTAAAACTTGTGTAAGTTCTCCTTTTTTACCTAATATGTTTACTCTTACATCATTAAGGATTTTTGCATCTTCTGCTTCTTCTATAGCTTTCAATGCTTTTTCTTTAATTTCATTAATTTGGTCTTTCATTTTTTACTCCTTTCTTATTTGTAATACATACAAAAAATCCATTTCATTCCTATATAGGACGAAATGGATTAGTTCCGTGGTACCACCTAATTTTATTAATTAAATAATTAACCTTCATTATAGTTTTAACGGTACAACCGCTTCTTCCTACTACTACTTCAAAAGAAGACCCAAAAAGTGAAATTTCAAATAAATATATATTATAGGCTCTCAGCTAATAACCTAATTCTCTCTTAATATATTCCCATTTATTTTACTTTGCTTTTTGATTGGTTTTTTATTATATAAATATGTTAACATATTTTTTTACATTTATCAATAGTTTGCATTAAATTTTATGATTAATTTATGATAATGTCTTAAGTAGTAACTTTAGAAAATGTCCCAACTAATAAATAAATGTTCCCTAAAAATCAAATAATAATTTTATTATTAAGATTTTTAGGAGGATATATGAGAAAGGTTGAGTTAAG
>JAFRDD010000162.1 GCA_017404025.1 Clostridia bacterium | reverse complement strand
GTAAATCAAAACCACTATTCATTCTAGTGATTACCGTTTCGGTTATTATGTCATGAGCAATTAAATCAGACATTGATATATTCTTTTTCTTTAAAGTTTCGTGTAAAGGTTTGTAAGAAGCATATACCTTTTTATTTCTAGCCATAATATCTCCTTTGTTTTTAATAGATTATTGTTTTTCAGATACGGTTTCCATTGCGCAGAATTCTGCAGTCTTTTTCTTAAGTCTGAAAATCATCATATAAATAAATACTGCAAAACCAACAAAAGTTATAGCCATCAGTGCAGAGCCAATCCAGAATCCTGCTCCTACCTGTTCATTACCAATAGAATTCAATATAAGTCTGTTATTTGAAGCAAATGCATCAAATGTTGTGTGTAGTAATGCTGGGGAAAGGAAAGCAAGAATATATTTTGAAACCTGTGATCCTTTGCCATTTAATCTGTTATATTTTGCTCTACCAAAAAATTCTCCCATCAACATATTCAACGTCATATGCGCAGGAAGATGTAATGCTCTCATCGCTACTGTAGTTAATGAAGGAGTGTTCATATATGCGAATTCTTCCATGATTGTAAAACCAAAACCAACAGCTGCACCCATCAGACAGTACTCATATACTTTCTTAGGTTTAAAGATAAGTATCGCAATAATAAGAACTATTCCCTTATATATTTCTTCTGGTAGACCTGCACCTAAAAACGCACCTAATAACGATCCAATTACAGCAGGTAGTTTTGCCACGAAGTTCTGCATTGTAGCATTACCCAAATATAACTTTATTCCTGTAAAACCAGAAATATCAAAAGTAGCCATTCCAAAGGCAATTGGAACTAAAGCCATAACCCATCCAATTGGTATAGGGATTTCTCTTTTAATCATTCTGTAATAGATAAATGCAAGATACAAAATTACAAATAGTACATACACAACAGTCATAATATTAACATTCATTTTTTTAATCCTCCTGAATTATTACATATTGTAAAAACCATTTCTGGTTTAATTACCATTCTCTTCTAATTTTCTCAAAATCGATCTGTTTTGAGACCTTCTTCCATATGATGAAAGCGATTATTATTCCAATCACTGTTCTTATTCCATACATGATTAATGAATAAGATGAATTATCATTCACCGCAACATATGATGTAGCCTCTTGAGCTGATTGAAATATACCTGTAGAGAAGGCGGTTAAGAAATCATATAATCCATGAGCTATACCACACGCCCATACATTTCTTGCCTTCCAATATAGAATCAGTGAAGCAAAACCAAAAACTGCTGTTTCTAATGTTTTGCCTATAGCTAAAGCCCAGGCTGTAAGTGATGTAACATCCACATCAACCGTATGAATTACCCCAAAAACAAGAGATGATACTAAAGCTATTATAAGAAATACATTTTTCTTATCTCTAAATTCATATAAGAACGCATCATTAATAACTGCTCTAAATAACAGTTCTTCAAATAATCCTACAGATATAAAGAATAAAAAAGTATTTAATAATCCTATAACTGGATTATCAACCATGGTACTACTTTGAATATTACCTAATAGTAGTATTACTCCTTGAATTAAAGAAATAATTAAAAATGCAGAAAAATATTTAAGAACATAGCATGTGTTTTTGTATGATGATTCAAATGTTTTTTCACCAGAAATCTGGAATAGAACAAAACTCACAAAACCACAAAGCATGGCCCTGACTAGAAACCTGTGAAAATTGTTTTCTACAGGCACTGTATATACACATATTGTTCCAAAAATAACAGTTAATGTAGCTGCAATAACTGGATGTTTTTTCAAATACTCTACAACCTTTTTAAGCATAATGAACTCCTCATTTTCTACTCATATATATTATACGAGGCACTACAACAATATCGTATAAATAATTTTTCGTTGCAAAATCTACTTATTATTAAACATTTTGTTACACTTATTATTAAACATTTTGTTACATGTTGGATAGTGTTACAATTAAGTTAATCAAATATTAGGAGGTAATAATATATGCAAGATTTAACAAACAGTAAATTTGTTGGTACATGGAAACCAGTTTCTATTGAATTTCTAGGAAATAAAGGTGATTTTGAATCAGAAAGCAGATTAGAAATAAAAGCTGATGGAACAGCCATAATGTCTTCTCCAGATGAAGCTGAAGATGATAGGAAAGCTTTTATCTGGAAAGAAACTGATTATGGTGTATTCTTAGATGGTAAACATGATTTTAAATTAAAATATAAAGATGATACTTTATATTTAAAATTCCTTGGTGTATCTATAGGATATAAAAAGGAAAATTGAATTAAAATTTTATATCATAAATCAAAGGCTTCATTAGAAAATTAAAAAGGATCTGTTCATGAACTGAACCCCAAATATTGGACACACCAATAGGAGGGGTTTTTTATGAAATTGAGTGAAGAAGACAAAAGGGAAATCATCAGACTGAACAGAGAAGTAGGCGTACCTAAATCAGAACTGGCCAGAATTTACAATGTCG
>JAFRDD010000161.1 GCA_017404025.1 Clostridia bacterium | reverse complement strand
CCTCTCCGCTTATCACGAACGTATATTCGTTGTAATATGTATTTGTGATAGGTTTATTAAGTGAACCCTTTTTATATTATCAATGTACAAAAAAATTTAATTTTTTTAAATTTTTATCTTGACATTTTACCAGGTGTCTTTACTATTGTTAGTGTAGAAATTATATTATATTTGTATTAAATTGTCAAAAAATAGGAGATTTTGTTAAATATGCAATGTATTTTAATAAATTTTGTTTTAATTATAGATTTTATAATTAAATATTGATATAATAAACAAGAATTATAAAAATAAGAAAGGAATTGATAAATATGAGTAGAGAATTAATTATAAAAAAATGTGTTAAATGTGGAGCTATTGTAAAAGTATTAAAAGATTGTACTTGTGAAAATTGCGGAATACAATGCTGTGGAGAACAAATGAAAGCATTAGAACCAAATTCTGTAGATGCAGCAGTAGAAAAACATGTACCAACATATGAAGTAAAAGACGGAAAAATATTTGTAAAAGTAAATCATGTTATGGAAGAAGAACATTATATTCAATGGATTAGCATTGTAAGTGAAAATAAAGAAGTAACCAAATATTTTAAACCAGGAGAAGAAGCAATTACACATTGTAAATATGTTCCAGGATCTATAATATATGCATATTGTAATAAACATGGATTATGGAAAAAAGAAGTAGAATAATATAAAAATACTGGAAGAGAATATCTTCCAGTATTAATTTAGGAGCAGAAAAATGAAAAAAGGTAATGATAAATCATATAGATTTTATACTTCAATTGCAACATTTCTATTTAAGGTTTTATATAAACCTCAAGTAATAGGAAAAGAAAATATACCAGAAGATGAATCTTTAATATTTGCTGGAAATCATAAACATGCATTTGATCCATTAATGGTTATAATGTCAACAAAAAGAATCGTTCATTATATGGCTAAAAATGAGCTTTTTAAAGGACCAGTAGGATTAATTTTTGATAAAATAGGATTAATTAGAATTTATCCTAATAAGTCAAATCAAATAGCTGTAATAGATGCAGAAAAAGTTTTAAATAATGGAGGGACAATAGGTATATTTCCAGAAGGTACAAGAAATAGAACAGAAAAAGAACTTTTAAATTTTAAAAGAGGTACTGTTAGAATGGCAAAAGCTACTAATACAAAAATATTGCCATTTGCTATAAGAGGAGATTATAAATTATTTAGGAAAAGTGTTGTAATAGAATTTGGAAATGTTATAGATGTTTCTCAAATGGAAATAGAAGAAGCTAATAGTTATTTAAAAGAAGAAGTATTAAAATTACTTAGAAAGTAGGATATATGAAATATATTTTTATTGTAAATTTAAGTGCTGGAAAAGGTAAGTATAAAAATATACTTCCAAATATAGAAAACGAATGTAAGAAGAGAAAATATAAATATGAAATTAGATATATAACTGATGAACTAGATGGAAAAACAATAGCTGCTGAATATAAAGAAGAGGAAAATGTAATTTATATTGTAGGTGGTGATGGCACGTTAACAAGAACATTACCAGGAATAATTGGAACAAAAAATAAAATTGGAATTATTCCTGCAGGTTCAGGAAATGATACATATAGAGCAATTAAAAATTTACCTAAAGGTGATACAAAGATTGATTTGGGAAAAGTAAATAACACTTATTTTATAAATGTGGCATGTACAGGACTTGATGCAGAAGTTGGAAATAATGTCGAAAAACTAAGAAAGACTATAATTCCTTCTGGCTTATTATATATTGCAAGTATTTTTTATACATTTTTTAGTTATAAATTTAGAAGAGTAAAAATTAAAACCGATATCAAACAAATAGATAATGAATATTCAATTTTAAGTATTTGTAATGGTGGTTTTTATGGAGGAGGGTTTAACATTGCTCCAAAATCTCTACTTACAGATGGAATTTTAGATATTTATTTTGTAGAAAAGATGCCTAAAATAAGAATGATTCCATTACTTTTAAAATTACAAAAAGGAAAGCATGAAGGAAAAAGAAAAGTTCATAAGTATAGGGTTAAACATATTGAAATAGAACTAGACGAAAAAATTAATTTTAATATTGATGGAGAAAAAATTGTAGATAATAAATTTATTATTGATATTTTGCCTAAAATGATTACTTATTATAACGATAATGATTTTGTAAAAAAATGCATGGAAGGAAAAGAGTATTATGAAAAGTGAAGAAAATGTTCCAGAATATTTATATAGGGGAATGTGTATAACGTATGAAGATTTAAAAAATTTTCAATTTGTAGGAATTGATATGGAATTACCATATGAACCTTATATAGATGAACAAGGGAGAAAAACAGTTCATGATGGAAATGAATATGGAATATATATGAGTGATAATCCTAAAGTTGCACAACATGCTTATGGGAATTCTACTAACAATAGTTCAGGAACATACATTAATCCGCATATAGTCATTGGAGGAAGAAATGATTCTATAATGCTACCTGATGTGGGTGTTTGCTATAAAATATCAACTCAAAATTTAGATGTAAGAAAGCCATGGATAAGTGATGTGCTACAAGGAGTATATAATAACGGATGGAATGGAGATGAGTGGATAGCTGAAAAAATTCCTGCAGAAAATTATAAAGTTATGCAAGTAATGATTGGTAAAGATATGTTACATGATACACAATATATAGAACTTGATGATATTGAACATTTAAGAGAAAAAACATTAGAGATTATGGAGCAAAGAAAAGCTAGGTTAGAAGTTTTTGCTCAAGATATGTCAAAAATTCCAGAAGCCAAAAGGAAAAATTTTAATTTGTCACATATTGGTGTTTTAAAAGAAATATATGGTGAAAATGGATTTAAATATATGAATAATTTTGAAAAAATAGATACAAGTTCAAATGTTGGAATGATTAGATATTTGATGGCAAAGGTATATGATAAAGATAGGAAAAATATAAATTTTAGTCTTTTAGCTGAATTAGAAAATGCAAAAGAATTTGCCCAAATGTATGAAAAAAGGGGAAAAGAAGTAGATATAAAAGAAATATTAAGAACGAAAAGATTAATTGATTTATTTGAGCAAAGCCAGAAAGAAAAGTTAGAATCAGAGAGAGTAATAGATTTTTATGAAAAATATGGAATTTCACATGATGAAGATTGGAAAAATATAAAACAAAAATTGTCTAAAGAATCCAGAATATGGATGAATAAACAAAGTACAACACCAGATAAAGAAGATTTAAAGCAAATAGAGGAAGAATTAGATATAATTGATGAAGCTCTTGATATTTTTAATCCAAAAAATGAAGAAAGACGAAAAGAATATGATGCAAAATTAGAGAAACAAAAGAAAATGGAAAATTGTGAAGAAGATATTCAAAAGGTGAATACCGTAAAAGAAGATAGGAAAATGGGAATTATTACTTTAGAGGATATTTCAAAAAATATAAAAAAACATCCAGTTAGTTTGTTACATATAAAAGAGGCACAAGAAGAAATTGTAAATCAAATACAAGCTATGGAAAAAGAAAGGAATATACAAGATAAAAATAAACGTATTTCAAAATCACCAGAAGATATGGAAAGATAAGCAAGAATTAATAAAGATTATATTGCAAATTTACATAAAATATATTATGATATATGTATAAGCAGTACAATGTACTAACAATAAGAGGCTAGATATATAGTCTCGCAACGTTAAAAGGAGGTAAACCATGAAGGTTTATACTGAGTCTGGTAGCTGTTATGTGTTCGTGGTGCATGATAATTCCCTCAGAACTTTTTTGAATATGAAGGAAGTTATCGTTGACACGATTGAAAACCTGAAAGTAGGGGAGAGAATGACTGTAAGAGGCCATGATCTTAATATCTATTGCCGGGTGAACAAGGATGAGTTTTTCTTTACTACTTCGAAGGTAGTGAAGATAGAACCTTAATCTCCTAAAAAAGAATGCTGTGATAAGGTGTTCTTCTCCCACGTAAGTGGGAGTTTTTTTAGTATGACGGGCATGTCATAAATCTAGGGTGAAAGTCCTAAGAGGCGTATTTGTCGCGAACTCGATAGCAACTTGCAAAGCGTAAACCAGTAATGGAGCGTGAAAAGAAGCAATAGCGAAATCGTGGCTCTATGAACAAGAACTCGATATTAAGGCTCATTAGATGGATAAGCTGACTAAACACAGTAAAGTCCAAATGACAGACGTAATTCTAGTGGGTAAATCAAGAGAGTAAACGAGGAAAGATTTATGACTTATCCCGTGAGGTCCTATAAGCGAATAAGTAGTAACAACGAATTATAGGAAGTCAGCAGAGGTCATAGTAGAAAAAGTTTTTTTTTTTTCGAAGGACTGAACAATTTATAAGACTATGGAAGTCTTGAAATCTCTTGCAATTAGTCAGAATAAATAAAGATGAGAGGTTGAGCGTATCTCAATGGGTAATCTAAATGAAGCCTTTAAAAATGTCAAGGCAAATAAGGGCGCATGTGGAATTGATGATTTATCAATCGAGGAGACAGCAGAATACATAAGACAAAATAAGGCTACTATAGTATGGCAATTGTATAATCGTAAATATCAACCACAACCAGTGCGTAGAGTAGAAATACCAAAGCCAAATGGTGGAACAAGAAAATTAGGCATTCCAATAGTGTTAGACAGAATTATCCAACAAGCAATGGTGCAAGTATTAGCTCCAATGTTTGAATCATATTTTAGTGAATATAGTTATGGATTTAGACCAAAAAGAAGTTGTCAGCAAGCAATAATTAAAGCACTAGAATATATGAACGATGGATATGAATGGATAGTAGATATTGACTTAGAGAAATTTTTCGACAACGTACCGCACGATAGATTATTAAGACTTGTAAGCGATGTTGTAAAAGACGGAAATGTAGTTTCATTAGTCAACAAGTTTCTTAAAGCAGGAGTAATGGTAAAAGGTAAATATGAAGAAACAAAAATAGGAACGCCACAAGGAGGACCTTTATCTCCTTTACTATCAAACATAATGCTAAACTTGCTAGACAAGGAATTAGAGGCAAGAAATTTGCGTTTCACAAGATATGCTGATGATACAATAATTTTGGTAAAGAGTGAGAAAGCAGCGAACAGAGTAATGACATCAATAACCAAATTTATTGAAAATAAACTAAAACTTAAAGTAAACATGACAAAAACCAAAGTATGTACACCATGGGATTTAAAATATCTAGGTTTTGGATTTTGCAAAATGAAGAAATGGGAATGTACACCTCATAAAGATAGCAAAAAGAAATTTCAAAGAACATTAAAAAGACTAACCAATAGAAGTAAAGGTATGTCACTAGATAAGAGATTTGAACAGCTAAATTGGGTTATTAGAGGTTGGGTGAATTATTTTAGAATATCAAAGATGGAAAAGTTCCTAATAAAAACAGATGAACATCTACGTGCAAGAATTAGAATGATTATATGGAAACAATGGAAGAAACCAAAGACACAAATCAAAAATCTAGTAAAATGTGGATATACCATTGATGAAGCAAGAGGTTTAGCATATTGTAGAAAAGGATATATGTTTATTTCGCACTCAAAAATTTTACAAAATGCAATAACTAAAGAAGGATTACAAAATCCAAATAAAAAGCTAGGACGTAGAGGATTAATCTTCGCCCTAGACTATTATTTAGCTTGAAATAAAACTTATAAATTGAACCGCCTATTGCCGAACGACACGATGTGGTGGTGTGAGAGGGGATGAAAATTTTATTTAATAAAATTTTCTACTCTACTCGATTTGTCAAAAAATGAATAAAATATTCCAGAAGATTCAAAATAACTGTAGGAGGATATTTATGGAGTCATTTTGGAATAAAGATAAAACAAATAAATTTGAAGAAATTAGAGAAAATATAGAGATTGATACTTGTATAATAGGAGGAGGATTAACAGGGACAAGTGTAGGTTATAAGCTAAGCAAAAGTCAAAGAGTAGCAATAGTTGAAAGAGAGAGAATTTGTAGCCATACAAGTGGTTGTACAACAGGAAAAATTACAAGTCAACATGGATTATTTTATAATTATTTAATTAACTCGAAAGGTAAAGAATTTGCAAAAAAATATTTAGAAGCAAATGAAATAGCTTTAAAGAATATTGAAAAAATAATTGAAAAAGAAAACATAGATTGTGACTTTGAAAAACAAGATGCATATGTATTTACTGAAAGTGAAGATCAAATAAAAAAAATAGAAACAGAATATGAAGCTGTTCAAAGTATAGATGAAGAAAAATCTGAATTATTAAAAAAAGTTGATTTACCATTACAAAATATAAGATTAGCAATAAAATTTAAAGATCAAGCACAGTTTAACCCTGTAAAATACGTAGATGGATTAGTTTCAAATATTATAAAAAATAATGGAGTTATATTTGAAGATTCAAAAGCAATAAACATTGAAAAATCGGGAAGTAAATATGTTGTATATGTAAATAATAATAAAATAACTGCAAAGAATGTAGTTATAGCAACGAGATATCCATTTATAAGTATGCCAGGGTATTATTTTTTAAAGATGTATCAATCAACTTCTTTTGCAGTTGTTGCAGATGTTAATGAAAAACTTTTTGAAGGAATGTATATAAATTCAGAAATACCGACTTTATCATTTAGAACAATAAAAGATGGAGATAAAAAATTACTTTTAGCAGTTGGATATGATTATAAAACAGGAACAGGTGGACTTACAAATGGATATAAAGAATTAGAAAAAGTAATACGAAGAATGTATCCAGCATCACAATTTTTATATAGATGGTCAGCAGAAGATTGTATTTCTTTAGATAAATATCCATATATTGGAGAATTTTCTGCTTTAATGTCAAATGTATATGTTGCAACAGGATTTAACAAGTGGGGGATTACATCATCAAATATAGCAGCCGAAATAATTACAGATAAAATTATGAACAAAGAAAATAAGTATGAAAAAATTTTTAAAGCTAGAAGAATGGAACCAATAAAAAATATTAAAGAAGTCGGCAATATGCTAAAAGAGTCTACAAACGGGATAGTTGTAAGCAGATTGACATTGCCAGAAAAACCCAAATGTACACATTTAGGATGTGAACTACATTTTAATAATGTAGATAAAATATGGGAATGTCCATGTCATGGTTCAAAATTTACTGAAAATGGGAAAGTTATAGAAACACCAGCCAATAAAGATTTGCCAAAGGGACGGTTGCCAAAGGTTGCCAAGGGGACGGTTCTCTTGGCAATTAATTGCCAGGAGAACCGTCCCCTTGGCAACCTTGGCAACCGTCCCTTTGGCAACCTTGGTACAAGTTTTGTTCTTTTAACATTTTATCTAATCCATTTAAAAACCATTTTTTATGAATGTTCCATTTAGGTGCAACTAATATTTCCTTGGGAGCGTCACCGGAAATACGGTGAATTACTAAAGTTGGACTTATATGAGTTATAACATAACAAAGTTCACTCATATAATATTCAAAAGAAATAGGTTCATATAATCCTTTTTTATACATTTCATTTAAAACGGTATTCTCTACAATATAAGTAGAATGGATTTTTAATCCCATAAGTTTATGTTTGTTTATAAAATTCACTGTATTAACTAAATCTGTATGAGTTTCTCCAGGAAGTCCTATCATTATATGTGTTACAACATCAATATTATATTTATTTAATAGTTCAACAGCTTTGGTAAATTGTTCACTGGTATAGCATCTATTTATTATTTTTCCAGTTTCATTGTTTGAAGTTTGAAGACCTAATTCAACCCAAACGTAGTATTTATTAGAATAACTTTTTATGAGTTTAACAATATCTTCATTAATACAATCGGGTCTAGTAGCAATTGCTAAACCGACAATTCTATCATCAATTAAAGCTGCATCATATTTCTTTTTTAAATTTGTTACTGAATCATAAGTGTTTGTAAAATTTTGAAAATATGCTATAAATTTATTAGCGCGTTCAGATTTGTAGCTTTTAAAATAATTTTGTACTTGCCAAGAAATGGAGGTTTCAATTGTTTCAGAAATCCTGCTTTTGGAACGTGTCCCCAAAAGCAGGTGTTCCCCTGAACCTTTTTCACTGCAAAAAATGCATCCGCCGTTTGCCACAAGTTCCATCTCTGTTTGGACATGTGAATCCACCATCTATACAGATTTTTAGTGTTCTTTCGCCAAATTTTTCTTTTAACCATTTATTTAATTTATTATATCTTTCTAAATTTTTCATTTCCATATGAGTTACCTCTAAAAACTTATAATTTCATTATATGAATCGATTGCATAATTATCAGTCATTCCTGAAATAAAATATATAATGCTTCTTCTGTAATCTGCTTGATTATTAATATCAAAAATTATTTTATTTTTTAATTTTGACTGTTCTCTATTAGGGATATAAGTATAATCTAATAACCAATTTTTAAAATCAGTAAATAATTTGGGATATGTTTTCGACAAATTATCTAATTTCTCGATAGTATTTTTTTTATCGTATGCCTCATCTAATGTATCATAAATTTCATTTATAACAAGATTAAAATATCTATTAGAAGGCATCAGTCTCTTGCTGAGATAAATGTTTTTGTAATTAAAAGCTTTTATTTTATTCATTAAATCAAGAGCTTCTTTAGAAAAACATAAGCCTTTTTCTGGAGAAGAGTTTTTACATAAATCAGTTATAAGTTTAAAAATAATAATGGTGTTGTTAATTTTTTCTCCAGATTTAAAGTCTAATAGTTTATATAAATTATCTAATTCTTTATCAAGAATTCCAAGAGTAATAGCATCTTCTATGTCACGACAAATGTATGAAATTTTATCAGAGACTTTTACAACACATCCTTCCCATGTGTAAGGTGCAAATTGATTGGGTTTTTGATAGTCATCTAAATTTATGAATTCATCTCTAGGTTTTATAGAATTTTCATCAACTTCTCCACAGTGAGAAATAATACCATCTCTTACTGCATATGTTAAATTTAAGTTTTGTCTATTTTTTTCGTTATCTTCTAAAAGTTCTATATTATCAACTAATTCTAATCCATTTCTTTCATGCCAAAATGTGCAACCTAAATCTCTTTGACAGATTATAGATAATATTTTTTCGCCTTGATGTCC
Organism: Clostridia bacterium; assembly: GCA_017404025.1. GTDB lineage: Bacteria > Bacillota > Clostridia > TANB77 > CAG-508 > CAG-269. Next base: position 2,820 of record JAFRDD010000161.1, on the reverse strand, counting down.
AAAAGGACTGTGTCCTATGTCATGTGCTGTTGCAATTGCTTTAGTTAATTCTGTGTTTAATCCAAGGGCTTTTGCGATTGTATAACTGATTGACTCAACATGTGATACATGTTCAATTCTTGTACAAATATGATCATTATTTGGAGAAAAGAATACTTGAGTTTTATGTTTTAGGCGTCTATATCCTGTGCAATGTAAAATTCTAGTATAATCTCTTTCAAACTCACTGCGAATGTCATTATCTCTAGTATAAAGAGAGAATTCTCTAGATATTATATTTTTCCATTTTGGATTATTTTCATTTGCTGCGACTTTTTCAAAATTGTTATTCATAATAATTCACATACCTTTCTATGTCAAAAAATGTTAAAAGAATTATACCATTTATATATTGTAAATTCAAATATATAAGTGTATAATGTAAAAAAAGGAGAGTGCAAAGATGTTTAATTTAGTAAAAGATGATTATGATGAAAATGTTGATGATATAATGAAGTCAATTAATAAAATGCTAAATAAAAAAGATGACGAAAAAGAAAATAAAGAAAAAGAGGAGAAATAAAAATGGCAAATTCAAAATTAATAGTAGTAGAAGGAGCACAAGGTGCTGGTAAGACTACAATTACAGATTATTTAAGACATTCAATAAAATATACAAATTTATATAGATTAAGTGGAACTGCAGACAGTACTAAAGCTGGTTTAGCAAAAGCAAAAGAAATGTATGAAGATTTATTAGATTATACAAAAAAACTTGAAAATAAAAGTATAAATATGCTATTTGACAGAACTTTTTTTTCAGAAGAAAACTATTGTAGATTAGGTAAAAAGGAATATTCTTTTACAGAAGTTTATAATGATTTATTAGAAGAATTTAGCAAATTAGATTTTGATATTTATTATATTACTATATATTTAAGTGATGAGTCTTTATTTGAAAAAAGACTTATAAGAGATGGCAAGGCTGTAATAGATTATGCCAAATTTACAGCAGAAAATAGTATTAAACAACAAAGGGAATATTTAAAAATGGCAGATGAGATAAAACAAAAATATAAAGAGATTAATGTAGTAAATATCGCAAATGATGGAGATTTAGAAGAAGCAAAAACTAAATTAAAACAAATTCTGAAGTTTTAAAATTTGAATGTTTTAGAAGAGTATGTTATAATTAATAACGATGGTGCATTATTCTAGTCATACAAAGTTTTACGAGGGTGGGGCTAAAAATCCACTAAAGGGCACATCATTGAAGTTTCTTGTTGATGCGCGAGATGCCAGTCTTGTGTGTGTTCAGGGAGTAAAGAAATTAGGGAATTATGTAATGGCATACATATCCTCCCCTGATTTCGCGGAGGCTTAAATACAGTTTATTTAAGTAAAACCTATGTTGAGTGCCAAGACACAAAATACATAGTGTAGCCTGTCTCGAGTGAGTGTATTGGGATTAATTTTTAGAGCATTATTCATTTTGGCCAAATTATTTTGCTTATCGAATTATGAAATTATATTTGCAAAAAAGACTAGTAAAACTTGGATGTATGTTAAGGAAAACTTCTAGAATGTTTGTGGGTTACCACATGGAAGTTTAGGGATTAAGGTACGGATTTAAGTGGCGATCTGGTGTCTATTTTTAATAGATGTTTCCCTTAAATGGAAACAGCTCTAACAGTAATGTTAAGCGGGAAATAGAGAAATTCAACCAGACCTAAACCGTAAAATTTACTTAGACTTCTACCATCTTTTTTTATTTTTAGGAGGAAAGATTAAAAAAATGGAAAAAAAACAGGAGAAAGAAACTAAAAAGGAACACTCGAAAAAGTCCAATGTTGTTTGGTATATAGAAATTTTTATAATCACATTTATACTATCTTTAATATTTTCATATATTTCAACAAATGGAGTATCTAAGTTAAGTTTAATTCCAGCAATTTTTGTATTAGTATTAGTAATATTTGTAGGAATTTTATTTGATATAGTCGGAGTTGCAGTTACTGTAGCAAATGAAGAAGAATTTCATGCAAAAGCAACAAAAAAAGTTAAAGGAGCAAAAACGTCAATACAACTAATAAAAAATGCTCCTAAAGTAGCTAATATTTGTGCTGATGTTATAGGAGATATATGTGGAGTATTAAGTGGTGCAATAAGTGCACTAATTGCGATGAAAATAACGGAAAGTTTTGGATTTTCTTTTAATATACAATTTTTATTAAGTGCAGTTGTTGCAGCTTTGACTGTTGGAGGGAAAGCAATAGGAAAAGAAATTGCAAATAATAAAACTACACCTATAGTGCATGTTGTTGGTTCTGTATTAAGTAAATTTCAAAAGAATAAATAAAAAATAACAAGCCTATGTTTACTGAACACAAAAAGTTGTACAGTATAAATTAGACTGCTAAAAAGGAATGTTCTCTGTATTAGGTAGAGGACATTCCTTTTAGCGTGCCCTTAATTCGGCATTTTGGCACTTTTTGTAAAATTTTGTTTAAATTATGGCTAATTTGTGATATTATAGAGCAGAATAAAAATCTAATTGAGAGGGGAAAAAAGATGAATTTTGCAAAAAGAATTATAGCAAGTTTTATAGCTATTATAATTATTTCAACGACTGTTTTACCAAGTTTAAGTATTGCTGTAGATAATATTATTGCAGATGAAAAAGAAACTAATACAGAAAATCAAGTAAATGAAAATGTAATAATCCAAAAGCAAGAAGAACAGTCAAATGCCAAAGAAAATGAAGAAGTTGAAAGTAGCAAAGAAAATAATACTGAAAAAACAGAACAAGATTTAGAAAATAAGGAGAATGAAAGCGAAGAT
>JAFRDD010000160.1 GCA_017404025.1 Clostridia bacterium | reverse complement strand
TTTACTCTACCGTTATCAACAACAAGTTTAGTTTGATTTCCTTTTAATTTCTTAATGAACGCTTTAAGCCAAGAAAGCAAGCCTTCATTTAAATCTTTATCATCTATATATTCATTTATATGTCTCATATGTTAACACTATTATGTAATTAAAAATAAAATTTATAGATGAATGTCAAAACAATAGCTATTCTAATTTCTATATTATATTATAAAAATATGTATATGCATTAATGAATTTAATTCATACTGACTTTGAAATTCTTGAACAAGAGCCAGGAGTAAAAGGAATATATAAAGCAGCTGAACTTCCAGGCAGAACATGTTATGGTTCTGTTGATAAGATAACTGAAGATAGTGCACAACCATTTATTGAAAATACATTGATGGCTTCCGACCACGGAGCACCACTTGAACATGCAGCTGTTTATTTAAAATGTCCTCAATCTGTTTATATGAAATATGTAAATAATAAATATTCAAGAACATCATATAGAAAGATAGAAGATAAAGATGGTCCTATTAAATTTGTAAATGAGAAGAAAACATTTGGTTACATAAGTGATGTTGTTGAGTATTATGTATCTACTAATCTTAGAGTACTTTATGATAACAAATGGCTTGATGATTTGAAATATGTTTGTGAACCAACTGAATATCATACAAGAAGAGTTACTGTAAAATTCACTTGTGATATCGGAGTATCAAGAGAATATAATAGACATCGTAATGATTCAATCAATGAAGAATCTACAAGATATTGTAATTATTCTAAAGATAAATATGGCAATTCAATTAATATAATTGAACCTGTTTGGCTTTATGATAAAGAAGATGAAATAAAATCTAGATTAAGTAAAGTTGGATTTAAAGAATATTGCAGATGGATTGTAATGGGACAGGATGATTTGTTTAGTGATATAGATTATTGGCTTTTCAGTAATTTAGTTGCAGAATGGAGTTATATGAATCTTACTACAAAATTTCAATGGAAACCTCAACAAGCAAGATCTATACTTCCACTTGATACAAAGACAACATTGATTCATACTGCATTTGTTGATGACTGGACACACTTTTTCAACTTAAGAGCAATTGGAACCACAGGAGCTCCACATCCACAAGCAAAAGAGTTGGCTGAACCTTTGATGAATGAATTTATAAATAGAAATTATTTGAATGATGAACTTAAAAGCAGACTTGGAAAAAAACAAAGAGACTACAATAATTAGTTTCAATATATGGACTATGCTTATAATCTTTGCTGTTTTAAGTATAGGCACAATGATTTTCTACTCAGTTCCATTGGGAATTACTTTTACTATCATTTCAATTGGTTATTTAATATTTATATTGATAGTAAGAAATAAGTTTAAAAATATAAAGAAGACAGATGAAGAACTTTCTGAATAATATTTTACGATGGATTACAATCATCGGAGCTATACTTGGGGCAATATGTTTGACAATATTTATGTTTTGGCCTTTTGTTGCTCTTGTACTTATATTTTGTGTACTGTTCTGGATTTTAGTTCCAGTAATAGGTTGGATTCTATTTAGTTTACTTATGATATTTATAATATTATATGTATTGATTGGAATATTTGATAATAATTGAATTTTAGAATAATCCTTTACTATTTTATTTATATAAACAATTAAAAATTTTAGATAATATGGCAAATAACATTTTTGATTTCCTTGGCATTGATTTAGATGCTGCTCTTAAGAATATTCTTGAACTTAAGAATAATCTTGTTAATACTTACAATGATAAGGTTAATGACATTAAAGATAATATTAAAAAGTATGATTTAGATACACAAGAAGGTTATGAGGCATTTATTAATGAAGCCGCAGATATTAGAAAGCAGCTTGTTGAAAGCAAATCAATGTTCTCAGATACAATGATTAAGATTCTTGACAGACTTGTTGAGAAGGTAATGAATGAACATACCGAGAAGAAGCTTGATAATGTTCAGAAGGAAATTGTTCGTAATGAGGTTGAGAGAGTTAAGAATGAGAATCATGGCAAGCTCAATGTTAATATTAAGCCTGAAACTAAAGATGAAGAATCAATTGAGTGGCCTTCAGACAATTTGACTTATAAGCAGTCAAAAAATGTTTGGAATATTGTTAATGAGTATATGGAGGAAATGATTGAACCTTATGTTCCAGAAGATGTTGATGATGAGGTTCTTGATAATATGGCCAGCGGTCTTTATGAATTCGCAGCATGGGTACTCACCAGAGAGGAGTAATAAATATTGTATATTATGAAAAAAGAAAAAGGATCGATGTGAATCGGTCCTTATTTTTTACATAACACCCAGGATATTCGGAATTTTACCAGCAACTGGGTTAGCTATATTTACAACTCCACCAGGATTTATTAATGCCGTTTGAGTAACAGGTGAACCTGCTGTAATTACTGTTCCATAGATACACATTGATTTAACATATTGATCTATTATGTCTGCAATTCTTTCAGCAAGAGCATCTGAAACCATATCATCAAATCTTTTTGCAAATTCTGAACATAATTTTTCTGATTGGTCATTCATTTCTGTAAATGTAGAACGCATACATACTTCAATAGCATTTGGAAGAATCTGTGAAAACGTATTCTTCAAATCCATTTTCATTTGTGAAGGATTTAACATAATTGAATAGTATAAATCAATTTTTCTATATATAAAAATAACTTTAAAATTTTAATTTAAGTATGGTTTACATTATATTTTCAAATAATGATAAGGTTGCTAAAGGTGAATATTCATTTGATACATATCCGACACTTGAATTTATTTCACTTGATAAAGAGAAGGCAGTTAACTTTTTAGAAAAAGAAAGATATAGATATTTTAATATGGAGAATAATGAAATTGAAGAAGATTCTCCTAATGAATTTGGTGTACAAGTAGAAGATTGGTGGTATCATTATTGGTTGGAAGAATATCCTGAAGATACTAATTTACGTGCATACTGGATTGAAAAGAACAATATATTTTGAATTTATATAAAAATTATCTATATTATTATGTAACAGAAAAAATGTATAATGAAGAAACGTAGTAATGAAGATAATCCAATTGTCAGGCAGGAAGATTTGAAAGATTATCTTTCTGCCAATGATAATAAATATTTACAAAAAATTGTACGTGATGTTATTTCTAAGAAACCTGCTTGGTTTGCTAATGTTATTGATGACATTATGCTTGAGGAGCTCAGAAATAATATGAAAATTAATATTTCAGGATATAGTACAATTGAAATTAAAATTTTATATAAAGGAAATCTTATTACTTCAGCAAGTAAATATCACCCAAGAGGTTAAATAAATAAAAACATTATAAATATTATGAAGACACAGACTTACACTAAAATCAACACTCTTTATAAGAGGTATCAGGGTCTCGGAAAGGTTGAACTTCCGAACAAGGCTTGGATGATTTTCCAGAACAAGATTATTGTCGGCGATTATTCCGATGATTTCATGAGTTACATCAAGGATCTTAAGTTTGATTGTTTCTCTAAGATTGACGGTACAAACTCTAAGATTGTTTATTTTCCTTCTACTGGAGAATGCTTTTGTGGAGGTAAGACCGACAATGCTGACATCGTAGGCACTGGCCAGAAGGTATTCCTTGATGCTGAGATTGAGAGGATTAAGCCTATTCTTGCAGAGCTATTCCCTAAGGAGAGTGCAAAGTTCGCTCCTGTGATGAACGATAAGAATCAGATTAAGTATTACTATTGTGAAGATGGTGGTGAAGTTTTAAATATCAATGAAAACTATGCCGATGGTATTAGAATGTTTGGTGTAAAGCTTGAAGAGGTTCCTGTTTACATCTACGGTGAGTTCTTCGGTAAGAAGATTCAGGCCGGGGGAAACTATGATAAGGACAAGAACCGTTTTTCTATCTTTGACATCTGTATGCAGGGTTGGTGGGTTCCAATTGATATGCTCAACGATTATGCTGCAAAGCTTGGATTCACAGTTGCTCCTTACATTGGGCAGATGACTATTCCTGAGGCTGAGGCAATGGTTGCTGAAGGCTTTAAGACCAGGGTTCCTGATGTTTCAAATCCTGACTATCTTGAGGAAGGAATTGTTGCTCGTCCTATTGTTCCTATCAAGGATCCTCGTGGTAAGAGAATCATTGTCAAGATTAAGACTTGTGACTACAATGATCTTAAGCTTGCAATTGATAAGGTCGGTCTTGAATCTTACAAGGAATTCAGGAAGTGGTACATTGAGAATAAGGATATGATTGAAAGCACTGTAAAGGGCAAGTAAAAAATATTTATGATATGGGTTGAGGATGTAGCATATTATTAAAAATCTGTTACATCCTTTATCTATATTAATTTATAAATATAAGTTATGTATAGTGATAAACATTGCAATATTGTTCTTAATGATTCTATGCCATATCATAGATGATTTTGTACTTCAAGGAACATGTTTAGTTAACCTAAAACAAAGAAAATGGTGGGAAACAAATGCACCTGAAGAATTATATAAAAATGATTACAAAGTAGGATTATTCATACATTCATTAAGTTGGAGTATAATGATTCATTTACCATTATTTTTATTGTTCTGTTTAAATAGTTGGGTAGCAATAATTACTGTTTTATTAAATTGTGCAATTCATTATTGTGTTGATGATTTAAAAGCAAACAAGTTTAAGATTAATTTAATTACTGATCAATCAATACATTTGACACAAGTAATTTTAACATTTATAATTTATAACATTATTTAGAATGAAAAAACAAATTAGACGTAATGTCTTTGAAACTAATTCTAGCACACAACATACAGTAACAGTATGTAATGAGAATACAGATTATTCTGATTATGTTGGAAAGACAATTGTTCTTGGCAAGAATGTAGATTGTGATGAAATTCTTTGTAATGAAAGAAAGAAAAGAAATCCAATTGTTAAGATGAATCAACTTTGGCTTTCTCTTCTTGGTTCAGATACAAGTATGTATCAATTTATGAAAGGTATTGATACAATTAAAAAAGCATTAAACAAAATTGGTATCACTGTTGAATTAAGTACTGACATTGGAGATTATCGATGGGCAGATGAACATAGATGGTATGGTGATATTGATGATTTAGATTGTGCTATTCATTGGGTATTTAACTCTGAAGAAGATATTATCAATTATGTTTTCAATCAAGATTCTTGGTATGATTCATATGAAGATAATTATGGAGAATGTCCATATGAAAATGACATTAAGAAAGGAAACAAAACAGAATGGTATAGAAATGGATAAAACTATTAATATTTAATGATTATGAAAACACAAATTAGACACGGTGTCTTTGAGACAAATTCAAGTTCAACACACGCAGTTGCTCTTCTTAGTGATGAAGAGTACAAAAAGTTTAAAAATGAAGAAGTTATGATTTCTCGTTATGGAGAATTTATTACTAGAGAAGAGTTTGACAAGAAGAAAGAGAAAGCAAAACAAAGAGCAATTGATCATCTTAAAAAGGCTTGGGAAGACAAGAATGATTGGGATTACAATCATCTTCATAAGAATTATAAAACTCTTGAATCTGCAATTGAAAATCTTGGTGAAGATGATATTTATGATGATGAATTCTATGAGTATGATATTGATAATATGGAAATTGAACATGCTGAAAGAGAATTCAATGGTGTAAAAGTTCATGCACTTTCAGTGTATGGTTATGATGATTAATTATGAAGATACAAATTAGAAGAAATGTTTTTGAGACAAACTCAAGTCATGAGCATTCTATTTCAATTGTGAAAGAGGATGATTGGGTAAAGTGGCTTAATGGAGAAATTCTCGGTAGAGTTGTCAAAATGAAAAGAGAAGCAGGCTGGGGAAATTTCGATAGTGAAATTTTTGAGTGGGAATTCTCTAATGATTTTGATAAATGTAAACGAGAGAATGAAATTCTTTTAAATAAGATTAAGACTAATGGTATAGAGCAACAGGAGAAATATAAGAATGAATGTCTTAATCATAAGAAGCTTGTTAAAAAAAGATTGACTGATGAAGAGTTTGAAGCTTTATCAGAAGAAGAACAAGACAAGTATGAAGATGATCTTTATGAGGATAGCCTTTATGAATTTGATGAGGATAACTATAATTATTGGAGAAATATTTATAATAGTATGACTCTTGATAATTTAGAATATACATCAGTTGTTCTTAACGGTTTTTGGATTACTTATGACCAGTATAAAGAAGACTGGATTGATGTAGATTGTGTATCTCCTTGGGATCATAAAAATGAAACTCTTGGTGTACATGCATTTGGTAAATATTTTCATAGTTAATATATCATGATTGGAAAGATTCTTTGTATATTTTTTATATTTCTTGGTTATTTGTTTCTTTCAGGAGGATTGTGCTTTACTGTAATAGGACGTAATAATCCATTACATAAATTTCCAATAGAAACTGATAGTTATGATGGTAGCAAAAGTATATCAATTAAAACAGATGATGATAAGTTCTTCTTCTTCATATTGTTTTTTATTTGGCCATTGCTAGTTTTATTATATTGGATTCCAATCGGCATATATCATATATTTAAATTCCTTGTTGAATTTATTGGTTGGTGTATTGCAAAAATATTTAAATTGTAAAATGAATAAATTAGTTATAAGAAAAGGATTATTTGAAACATCATCAAGTAGTGAAGATTCATTATCTGTCTATCAAGATATGAGTATTTTTGTATTACCAAAAGACTTATATCAGAAATTTGAGGATAATGAGTTATATCTTAAACTTTGTACTGATAGTATTATCCCAATGGTAGCAGAAGATTATAATTGGGTTAAAGAAGAAAATAAAAGAGTTGCTAAAAAATATAAAATAAAATTAGATAATAATGGAGAAGTCCCATATTATTATTGTTTTACTAATAGGAATTCTTTTTATATAAATTATGAAACATATATTGCTTCAATTAGACATTATTTCTATGATGTTGAGTTTTTTAATAAAGAAAATAATGATGAAGTAATTTTTGGATTTTATGGATATATAGAAGATTAATTATGAAAACACAGATTAGAAAAAACATTTTTGAAACAAACAGTAGTTCAACTCATGCAGTAAGTATCTTTAGGGGTTCTAATTATTCAATTCCTGAAAAAATTGTTATCCGTCCAGGTGAATTTGGTTGGGAATGCGAAACATTTAATGATCCTGAAAGTAAGATTTCTTATCTGTATACTTGGATTCTTAGCAAATGCAAAAGTTATGAATATAATGATGTAACTGAAAAATATGAAGATCATTATGATTATAAGAAGCTTAAGGATTATCAATACAGAATCAAATCTAAACTTCTTGATGCCGGTGTAAAGGAAGTTGAATTTGTAAAGTGTAATGGGTGGTTTGAAGATGGTTATATTGACCATTCTGAAGATCTTTATAATGATGACCTTGAAGCAATACTTGAAAATTATTTTGAAGATTATATTTTCAATGATGCATCATATATTGAAACTGGAAATGACAATGACGATTATGATGTAAATGAAGCTGCAGGTGCTGACTATTCATTCTATAAAGGAAATTAATATGAAGATAGTAGGTATAATACTTATATGTACATTTGCATATATGATATTAACAAAATTTATATGTAATTTATTATATTTTAATGATGAAAAAAGAGTTAATCCTTAGAAAGAATATTTATACTGGAAAAGAACATAAATTAATATGGTCTGGTACTGGTAAATTGTATTATTTTAAGCCAGCAGAAGATTGGATGCCTGTGTATCTTCATTATTCGCCAAAAGATAAATATGGAAATGAAATAATTATTGGATTAGATTCTGATGGATTTGGTCATCCTCTTTATCTTGGCGATATAGTAGATGAAAAAGAAGTTGTTGCTATTATTGAGATTGATGATAAAATTGGTGTAATGTTTAAATAATTTTTTAATATGATTATGAATACTGCGTTTATTATTTTATTTGCTATTTTTGTTCTTGTTAATGTTTATCTTGGAATTAGTGGTAGAATTCTGAACAATAAACAGACTAAACTTGAAAACGAAAGAGCTGAGCATCAAGCTAATTGGGATAAACAAGTTAATGCACTTTCACTTAAGTGTTATGAAGTACAATCTGAAAACTTAAGGCTTGCTAATGACAGAAATGATTGGATTAAGAATTATAATAAAATGAGTGTTGCATATAATGATATGCAAAAGGAAAGAGATGAATTAAAGAAAGAACTTGAAGTTTTAAAGAAAAAGAAATCTATTAAGAAAGAATCAATTGAAAATCCGCCGCAAGAAATAGAAAATAAATCTTAACTTATATCCAGAATTTGAATTCTGGATTTTTTATTCTATATTATAATGTATTAATTTTTTAGATATGAAAAAGTTACTTATTGTTGCCGATTATAATGATGCCGATTATGTAAAGGATGTTGTTCGTGTTGAAGATGATATCTTTGAAAAGTTTTTGCCTCTTATGAAGGCAATCAATAATTTCGAACCTTATGTTCGTCATAGTAGTTTTGGTGGTATTTGTGAACATAATTGGATTAGTCCGAGAGAGGACCTCGGAGAAAAGAACATCTATGAAACTTATCCTCAGTTCTCTAAAGAATATATTGATGAGTTCATAGATATTTTCACAAGTGGTTTATATTCTCCGTATGATGATTGCGGATGTCATACAATTATTGAAATTAGCGATATTATCACTGATGAAAAATATGTTGATTGGAAACAAAATTGGGAGGCTTGTGAAAAACGATATAATTCTAAAGTAAAGGAATATCTTAAGAAGAAGGAAGAACTTTATTCTTACAAGCGTCCTTCTGATGGGAAGCCACTGAATTGTATTCCTTTTGCTGAAATGAATGATTATGAAAATTCTCTTATTGAGAAGTTAGACAATCTTTGGAAAGATTATCAATAAAATATAACATTATGGAATACGAAGTTATCATCTATACTGAAATTAATACAGTCAGAAAATTTAAGACTAAGTCGCTTGATGATTTTCTTGACTATAAAAAGGTAGCACATGACAGAGCAGTTAAATGCTTGCCATTTGACCAGTATGATAAGGAACTAAAGCACATGGTATATTATCATGAAGTTCTACAAGAAAAGAATCTTACTGAGGTTACAATCTATATGAATCCTAATATCGTTGATGACAAGATACTTGACGATTTTGTTGATACTTGGAAACCTATTTATGTTGGTGTAATTCATAGGAGGGATTAATGGAATATTCTGTTTATAAATATCACGCTGGACAATTAGTAAAGCCAACAAATGGAAATAGACTATCATTTCCAACATTTGAAGCCGCATGTGAATGGTCAAAGAAACGATTATTGTCTCATCCTTGGAAAGGTGATAAATTAATTGGTGAATTTGAACAGCATATAATTGTATCATATGATGGTCCATATAATTCTAAACTTGCTGGAATTTCATTCTATGATACATTGCTTAAAGAAGTAAAAGTTACAAGTATAATTCATGTTGGTAATTTAACTGGAATAGAATGAAAACAATTGAATTAGAAACTAAAGATGCAAGAAAACTTATTGAGCTAATGCAGCGTGGTCTTGCATATACTGATGCTTATTATAGAGATTATAAAAAACAACAGAAGACTTTTAATCTTGTAATGAAGCAGTTTAAAGAACAAGGAATGTTTAAAGATTATACAATATACGAATGATGAATAAAACTATATATGACATAATGGATAAGAAGCTTCTTGAACAGATGATAAATGAGAAGTATATCAATGTTCAGAAGCATCCGTTCGCTGATTTGTGGTTGCTTAATTATTCTAAATCTTGTCAACTGAATAAGGTTTGGAATGAGGTTACCACACAGTGTCGTGGACTTATAATTAATATGTTCGGTACTATAAAGGCTCGTCCATTCCCTAAGTTCTACAATTATGAAGAGCTTGAAGGACTTGGGGTTGAGATTCCAAATCTTCCTTTTGATGCATATGAGAAGATGGATGGTTCTCTTGGTATCATGTACTGGGTGAACGATATGCCTTATCTTGCAACTCGTGGTTCCTTTACTTCTGAACAAGCTGAACATGGAACAAAGATTCTACATACAAAGTATCATGATATGTGGGATAGATTTGACAGAAATAAGACTTATCTGTTTGAAATCATTTATCCTGAGGATAAGCATTGTATTGTATATGGCCCTGATGTTGATGATATCTTCCTTCTTGCTGTTATTGATACTGATAATGGTCTTGAGACTGATTCTATTGATAACTATCGTGATGTTTTGTCTGTGACTAAGCATTACGATGGTATCAAGGATTGGAAGAATATCCGTAATGAATTTGATGGTGAGAATCGTGAGGGCTTTGTTATCCGTTTCAGCAATGGATTCAGAATGAAGCTTAAGTATGAACAGTACTTCAAGATTCACTTCCTTCGTTCTATGCTGTCTAAGAAGTATATTCTTGAATGTATGATGGACAAGAAGATTAAGGATATTGAAGAGAATATTTCTCAGCTTGATGAAGAGAACCAAATTTATTATCGTAAGATGATGAAGGAGATTCAGGATAGATATGATGAGATTGAGAAGCAGTTCTTGTCAATATATCGTGAAAGAGGTATCCTTGAATCTCCTAAGGAATATGCTGAATGGGCTCTTAAGCAGAAAGGATGGTCAAGTATGATATTCCAGAAGGAGAAGGGAGCAGACTATTCTCAGATTATTTGGAAGATAATCAAAAGAGAAGTCAAAGAAGAAAATAGAGAATTAAATAACGAAGATGATGAATAACTATGACAGTAGAAGAATTAAGAAAAAATCATTGGCTAAATAAAATATTTATTGTAAAAGATAAATATACAAATAAAACATATGAGATAGAAGGATTTTTCTTTACTTCTTGCATGCCGTGGAGAAGTGGAGAAATAGGATATTATTGTAAACAAAACTGCAATAATGAATTAAACATTCGCATAATATATGTAACATATGAGAATGATAAAATATCATTCAAAATAACAAGAATGCTAAGAAATAGAGATATACCACCACAATATGAAATAATAGATATGAAAGAATGTAATAAAGATAAATATAAACCATTTGATGTAGTTATTTATAAACCTACTGGTGAAAGAGGACTTGTAAAGTCTACTAATGATATTGGAGCATTTGTGTTATTCAGAATTCAATCAACAGCTGCTCTTTGTAAATATGAAGATTTAGAATTAGAATAATTATGGATCTTTATGGTCAATATGATAAATTTACAAAAGAGCAGAAAGATGAATTAAATTATATTGCTCGGTTAGCTACAATACTAAAGAATAATAAATTATGGAGAAAATATTGGGCAACTAAAAAAGATTATTTATTAATAGCAAAATAATTAATATATGAAACACTTACTTTACTTTATGCGTGATTGGCATCTTGATGAGAACTTGATTTATAAAGATGCAGCTGTTAACCAAGCAATTTTCATTAGAGACACTGTTTGTCAGAATCTATTAAGAGTTCCTGCATTCGTTGTTTCTACTCATACTTCTAAGTCATGTAGACTGCCAGTGTATTATTTTAAGATGCTCAACGGCATTAAGATAATCTGTCGTGGTAATTTCTATGATTGGAAGATTAGTGTTGAGACTCCTGTAAAGCTCCGCGAGGGTCTGCTTCCTCTTGATTTGATCACAGGTGGAACTAAGCAGAAAATTTCTGACTGTTACCTTGAAGGATTTAAAGAAGAGTGGGGATATGGTCCTTATAATATTGCAAACCCTGCTAAGAAATTTACAATTGAGGTAAGTGATAAGTATGCGCTTTATGTCATAATGCATACTCTTAAGAATGCCTTACCAAACATTGAATATGACGAAACAAAAGACACTCGTTCTGTTAATGATATTGTAAATGTAATTAAAACCATTTATGATAAGCATGGCAATAATGATATTCGTGAAACTGACCGATTTGGTAAAGACCATATCATTGAAGAGCCAATGATGAGTGGGTGGGAGCTTCTTTGGAAGACATATAATTCTCTTGATGATTATAAAGCAAGAGAAAGACATGGGCATAAGTATGAAGATGTCGAACACATTGATAGGAGAGTAGAAGATTTTGCAAAGTATATTCTTGAATTTCCTGATGTACACAAGATCTTCTTGATGGAAGAAGAACTTTATAAAGAAATGTAATATGGAAAATAGTATTCTTACAACAATTAGATGGCAGAATGCCGAAGTATATCGTCCCGAACAATATCATGAGTCTATCATTTATTGTAATGAAGACAATACAATTGGAATATTAGACAATACAATCACTGGTTGTACAATGGACGATAATTGGAAAATCACCTATCACAGTGATTGGAACAAACTTAAGGATTTTTATCATATTAAGTGGTGGGTATACAATTATAATATAACTCCAGAACATAAATAATGAAAGACCATTTTGAATACAACACCTTGCTTACAAGAGAAAAGTTTAAGCAGCTTGGTTTCTTAAGAACCAAGGGAAGGTGTTGTATTCCTGGTTGTAGAGAACAGGCTGATGATGCTCATCATATAATGGACAGAAAACTTTGGAGTGATAGTGGATATTATCTTTCTAATTGTGCTCCTGTTTGTTATAGGCACCACATGGATTGTGAAAAAGGTGTTTACACTCCATATCAAGTAATGAAATTTGCTGATATTGATATTAAGTATCTTCAAAAGCCTGATAAGATTGATTGGCTTACTGACGAAGAATATAAAGAACTTTTTATAAATGAAATGATTAACAAATGGGGAAAATAAATACAACTACCATATATGATTTTCCTAATGAAAACTTAGGAACTTTATAATTACTGTATAAAGAATTTAAAATAATATGTATAAGAGAAGATTGAATTATTTCAATCTTTTTCTATATTATATTGTAATTAAAAACAAACAGTATGAGTCGTTACAATTTCAAGCTTGGACAATACATCGTTAAGAAGATGCGTCCCGTGAAGGATATTACTCCTATTCCTATGATGGGAATGATTATGTATTCTCACAGTGATACTCCTGTTTATGGGGTATTTCGTATTGACCCTTATATCAAAGGAGATTATGAAGCTCCATTTGAATACAAGGTTACTCTTACTCCGGTTGGAAAGTCCGCTGAAATTTTCCTTGACAATGATTTCTATACTTCTGATTTATGGGGTACTAAAGATGAGATGATTTTCGATGATGCTACTCTTGCTGAGAAGTTTGTCTTGGAATTTTTAAATGACTAAATGATATGAAGAATTATCCTCTTATTAATCCCGAAACTGGTAAAGAAGTTTGGATTTCTCGTTCTGTTGCTGTTGCTGTTTCTGTGTTTACTAAAGTAAATGGTAAATATTGTGTTCTTGCTAATAAACGCGGACCTGGACTTCCCAATCATGTTGGACAATGGAATGTAATCAGTGGATATATTGATTATGATGAGACCTTGAAAGAAGCTGCTGTCCGAGAAGTTTTTGAAGAGACCGGGGTAAAGATTAATATTAATGATTTGAATCTATATTGTTTTGAGGATGATCCGAAGAGAGAAAACCAGGTAATCCTATTCAGATATTTTTGTTGGTATAACGGTCCTAAGGATGTTCTAACAAATAAGAATTGTGAACCCAATGAGGTTGATGAAATTAAATGGATTCCTTTGTCCGAACTTAATGATTATGAGTGGACTAGTGAAAATCATAAAAGAATGATTAGATGCATTTTTCTAACCAATTATGGAAAATATGAGTAATTATGATGGATTGTAGAGAAATAAATAATTTACTTTTAAAAGTAAATAGAATTTGCTTTGGTGATAGGTTTAAGAAGGCTTTTATTGAAAAATTCAAATATCTCCCAGGCGGTCTTACTTATCATTGTTATTTTGATGATGATTTGAATTTAGTTTGGTTCCTAACTTTAAAAAAGTATGGGTACGAACATTCATTCAATGATGGAGTAACTGATGATACTGATGCATCTGATTTTGATATTGGAAATGGAGAAATCACTGATGAAATGAGAGAATGGGTAAAGAATTATTTCATTCATTATGAAACTGAATTTTATAATAAGTATATGTCTTAATAAATAATTAATTTTAAAAAATAAAGAGGTTGCCTAAGCAGCCTCTTTATCTATATCTAAGTTTTCTAATTCTACAAATTTCTTAGCCATATCATATCGTTTTCCTGAACCCATATTTAATAACTGTTTGATTTCCTTCATATTTATTGGTTGTTTTATTTCTAAGAAATCATCAACCATTGTTTTCTTATCAAACATAAATTTACCTTCAGAATCTTTTCTAATTTTTATTACAGGAGAACTTGCATATTTACCACCTAATTCTCTTCCGAATCCTGCAGAATAACCAATCCAAGCATTATCAATGAAATCATTGAAGTGAGGATATTTATTTCCAAGTAAATCAGTAAGTGTCTTATATGCACTTTTATGAGCATCTATCAAAATATCACCACCTACACGACGATATCTTACAGCATTATTTACTTTAGCAACATCAAGATTACAAAGAACCCAAACAAGTGTAACATTATATCCTAATGTCTTTGCTCTTGTTGCAATCTCAGTAATGTCTTCAATCTTTCCACTTACTCTATCAAAAAGCAAGTTAGGGAGAATCTTTGAATTACCTGCCTCTTTTTCAGTATTATACTTATTTCTAAATATAAGATTGATTTGTTTATCCTTCCATCCGTGGTCTTTTACTCTCATATGAAGTTCAGTTACATCTTCAGGTTTTGAATAATCAAAATCTTTTAATTCATCTTCAAGTTTACCTTGTTTTAACATCTTTTCATATTTAAGTTTAAGATCATCTACATCAAAGGTCTTAAAGTCAGCATCAATACGGTTCTTTATGAATCCTTTTCCCGAACCGCTTCCACCAGCAAGAATGATACATTCACCGTATGAAGGTGTTTTTCTTTTAAATCCAACTATTGAATTTTCTAAAATAAAATCAAATAAGTGTTTCATATATTAAGTATTTCTTTTAATTATAAATGCAATTATTCTATCATCAGTTTCTCCAGGAGTAGCTATTACCATTGAAACATAAATACCTTTATCATACTCATAATCTCCCCAATACTTTACATAATAACCCTCTTTCTTGTATAATGTTTCTGTTTCAAATTCTGCCTGGAAGAATTTTGTAAATGGATGACCTTCTATGTTTGCTTGTATGTTTTTCTTAATTTGCCATATAGCAACCATATTTCCATCAGTTTCTTTCTTGAATTCATCAAGCCAATCTATGGATGCCCCATAAGTTGTATCAAAATTTCCAAAGTCATTTGCAGCTTCATATCTTTCTGTATCATCCCAGATATAATTTCCACCGCAACCACCCTGTTCAAATGTTTCAACAATCCAATTCAATAAATCTTCAGGTTCATTAAAAGATTTATCAAATGGGTCTGGATTTTCTTCAGTCTCTATATCTTTATTAAGATGAAGCTTTTCAATTATATATAAATTAATATCTTTCATATAATATTAATGTTTAATTTCATCTAATGCTTTCCTAATATTTTCACAGTAATCTATAACATCTTTAGAAACTCCAGGTTTCATTATATATTTTCTACAAACTGTGAGAACAGCATCATGAACATTTCTCCAATCTACCTTTGCTTCAGTTATATATTCTTTAATTTCTTTCATATTATATATTAATGTTTATTTATTTGCAAAATAAGCTTTTAAAGCAGCTTGTGCTTTTTCTTTTGTTTCATACTTAGCTTTCCAATATCCTCTTTTGGGCGTATTGGTTCCTTTTCCTGCATGACCTTTTATTCTCCAATAGTCACCTACTTTAACAATGACATCTTCAAGTTCTTCATTTAAATATTCTACTAAACTTTTCATCTCATCCAATCTTGTTTTTCTAATTTAGTATTTACTATCATTTTCCAAGTCTTATCACTATTCTTAAGTTTAACAGGATTCCATTTAGATATATCAAAATCTAATTCTTCACATCCAGCAAACATTGCAGTAGCATTTTCTAAATTTTCAATATTCCAATTACTTAAATCACAATTAAAATTCTTGCACCCAAAAAACATTGATTGAGCAGTTGTCATATTGCTAACATCCCATTTTGATATATCAATATGACCAAGTAATCTTTCTAACTTCATATCATAATTTTTATGTCCTATATTAACAAGACCACTAAAATCAGAAATAGCAGATACATCAATGTCATTCAAATCTCCGTGGAATACATTACGTTTTCCGTTCTTAATTATTCTTTTGACAATTATATCAACAAGTTCGTACTTGTCTTTAGGATTATCTGTTACTTCAATATCTTTATTCAAATGAAGTTTCTCAGTTATATATGATGAGATATTTATCATAACTTAATTGTTTTCTTCTCTATTTTACCTAATTTAATAACTATGATAGATTGTTTTGGGTTATCAAATTCTGTTGCTCTACTACTCCAAAAATATCCATCTAATTCTTTTTCAAATTTATTACATAATTCAACACACCACCCATCAACTAAGTTTTGTCTATACATTTCTCTAAATATAATATTGACTTGAATAAACTTATCTTTAGTTTCACTTATATCAATATCATATTTAAGTTTCTGTTTAGATAAGAAATCATTTATAATCATTTCTATATCTTCTTTAACTTTATCTGACTCTACTTCAATATCTTTATTGAGATGAAGTTTCTCAGTTATGTATAAATCTAAATCTTTCATAATTAATCACTATATACAGATTCTGGTTCACCATTCCATAAGTGACAAAGATCACCATCAATCTTCAAGTTGCCATATTTGTTTATTCTTCCGGAATATTCTTTTCCAGTATATTCTCCAAGTTTAGGTTCAACTTCACCATTTTGCATACCACCTTTTACAACCTTATCTTTAAGTTCTTTAACAGTAACCGTCTTCCCTTTTACATTTGTTACTTCATAAAAAGTTACATGTCTTGAATTATATGTAAATACACCTACAATTATATCCTTGACATTAAATTTAGTTGCATCAAAAGGTTCAACTTTTTCAAATTCACTGTCTTTATCTAAGTGGAGTTTTTCTAAAATATATTCATTAATGTTTCTCATCTTTATTATAAAAAAATATTGTAATAGATGTTTTTCTATTTCCTTGTTTATTTATCGTTGGGTAAAGTGCACGATAATTTATTTTATTTGCATGTAATGTAGTATTTATATTTCCTACATATCTGTCTGCCTTTTTCTTATCTAATAAATCTTTATCAGTAATGATAACTTTAATATTATTATCACCATATTTTTCAATTGTATAATGGACTTGTTCTTCATCAAACAATTTTACTAAGTAGTCATATGCAACTTTAGTATCATCATCCATTACATCAATATCTTTATTAAGATGCAATTTCTCTATTATATATAAATCAATATTTTTCATCTAAATATATTCTAATTTTATATGCACCAGCCTGAGTATTATGTTCTTCAATTTTAATATCTTTATAATAGTCTTTTAATGCATCTTTTAAAATTGAATAGAAATATTCATATATGTCTCTATTTTCTTTATTAGCACCTTTAAAATAAAATCCTAAATAATCTGCATCTTCAGCTGATGTAACTGAATTATTTGAACCTGTAATAATACGTGCATCTGATAAACTAAGATGTAATTTCTCCTTTAACTTCTGTTCAATAATATCTTCTATAATATTGATGATTTCAGTTTTAGTCATATGTACATCAATATCTTTATTAAGATGAAGCTTTTCTTGTATGTATTGACTTAAATTATTCATGATACCATTTAGGTGGATTATTTTCTAAAGGGCAATTAGTAAATATTTTTTTCATATCTTTAACTTTGCTTACATCCCATCTGCTTATGTCACCATTGAATATTGAATTTTGAAACATTTTTCCAATAAGTTCAACATTACTTACATTCCAATTAGATATGTCTCTATTGAATTTAGAATCCTTAAACATTCCATCCATATTGTTGACTTTGCTTACATCCCATTTGCTTATGTCTCCATTGAATTTTGAATTTTCAAACATAGAAAACATAAGTGTAACATTACTTACATCCCAATTAGATATGTCACCATTGAAATCAGAATTTATAAACATATCATACATAGATTCAGTATTGCTTACATCCCATTTGCTTATGTCTCCATTAAATTTTGAATTACGAAACAAACCATTCATATATTTAATTCCGCTTACATCAATGTCGTTCAAATCAGCATTTACACCTCTTTCACTAATAAGCTGCCTTGTCAAATTTATCAGCTCCATTCTATCTGTTGGATGATAATTGTAAGGATCTTTTTTCTCATTCTTATCTAGCTTACTTATCCAAATTTCAATTATATACTTTAATGAGTTTAATATGTATTTTAATATCTTCACCATATTGCTCTTTTAACTTTATCTTTAATGCATTCTTGTTCTTTATTAGAAAGCTTTACAGTATACTTATCTTTCATATCTTCATCTTGTGTTAAAAGATATATTCCAGATATTGTGTTTGTTCCTTTTCCAAAATCATAAAGTATTCTATTTTTTGAAAGAACATAATGATTACCATACATTTCTCCATCATCTCCAATATCATTAAGTTTCTTTACTGCAATCTTTGAATAATCAACATTGCAATCATACATACAATCAAACATTCCTGGAAACTTTTTGAGTATCATTGAACATACTTTACGACAGTCTCCGAACTTTTGACTATCAACACATTCTTCCCAAGAAGATGCTTTATATTTCTTTATTAAAAAATCTTTAACTGCATCTATATTAATATCATTTAAAGATTCTTTTATGTATGTACTAATATTAATCATAATTTGGATAAATGTATAATATCATATTATTTGATTTACATGGTTTTGCAATATTAAGATTTTCTTCAATCCATTTACTAACAGGCTTATATATCCATTTATGCTGGGTTTTTGTTTTTAAGTAAATATATTTCTTTGATTTTCCTATTTCAATATATTCATCATAATCCTTAAACTTTACTAAGCCACTATATTTATCTAAAATGTGTTCCTTTATTTTTGAAACAAATTCATTGTTTATTTCATCAATGCCATTACCTGTTTCAAAATCTTTATTCAAATGAAGTTTCTCAACTATGTAATTCCCAATACCTTTCATGTTGTCATCATTCTATATATAAAAATAATTGAATTTACTCAATAAGTTTCTATATTAAATTTGATTTTAAGGAATAATAGTATGAAATTTATAAAGCATGAAAATACATGGCCTTGGGGTAGAAGCACAATTATCATTACTAATGATGCTTGTGGAACTGTGACTGTACAATTTACAAAAAGTTTCCCTGATGAAGGATTTATAACAAGTCTCAGTGTTCATAAAAGCAAAAGAAATAAAGGATATGGAAATATGCTTTTAGCTGAAGCTGAAAAGTATGCATTAGAAAATGGAGCAACACAGACTGCATTAAGATGTGATCCTAATTCTTGGGTAGTTGAATGGTATAAACGTCACGGGTATGTTCTTGAAGGCTTTACTGTTGGAGAGGATGAAGATATGTTTCCGATTCTTAGTAAGAAATTGATTTAATTTACTATATTATAATATATGAATAGAGAAGTAATTAAATATAAGTTCAATAGAAATCATATAAAAATTTACACTGTGCATAATCCTGAAAAATGGACTATTTCTCAGTGGGGTTGTCCAAGATATGATATAAATACATCATATCATAGATCAAATTATGTTAATGATGTATGGTATAATACTACAAGAAAGAATAAGAACAATTACATTGAAGAAAGATGCATATCTAAACTTGGTTTCTATTATACAAAAAGAACTTATATTAATAACAACAGTTCTAATTCTAAAATTGATGAAAGCTCATACAGAACTATCAATACTATATCTTTTAGGGATAGTTCTGGTGATATTCATATTTTTAGTTTCTATTCACGATATGGCGAAAATAGTGCATCAAGAACTGAAGATGGTCTGAGACCTTGGGAGATTTGTGAAAAAGATAACAATATGCCAGATCATATGCTTACTGCTCTTTGGAAAGACGCAAATGATTTCTTTGCTGAAATGGAAGTTTATGACAAGAATGTATATTTTACTACTGGTTATATAGGCAGTTCAACTAAAAAGGACCATGATTTATATTCTGTAAAGAAGGAAGTATTTGAATATCTTTTTGGAAGTATCAAAGGGATTAGATTCCAAACAGATATGGAGAAAATCATTTCACATGGTTTTGACCCTAAGTACAGTTTTAGAAAAGATAAAGAAAAGAAATGAAAAAGTATTTAGTTGTTACAAATATTTGGGGGAAGAAGGAAGTCACTATGTGGCTTTCAAGAGATGTGTTTGAAGAAGAGAAAGAATACTTTGATACTCTTGAAGAAGCAGAAGATTTTGCTTGGCTCTTCAAGGAATATGCATCAGTATATCCTAACCCAGAGAAGAAAACATGGGATAACTATTTTGATAAATCTAATAAGTATTATAATGCAAAAACAAAGCTTGCTTACAATACTTTCAAACCTGGCGAAAGACTTTGGGGATATGTGATTTGTGATACTGAAGAATGTAAAGTACTTGAGTGGGGTGGACTTTGTATGTATAATATTTCTAAAAAGATGGATCAAAGACAAGTAAAGGATATTCTTTTTAGAGGTGAAGATGAAATTCCTAAGGATTATGTTTGGGACACTGGAGAATATGAAGGATGGCTGCAGTATAGATGGGGTGATGGGAAGAATGCTCTTGATTATGTAGAACCTGAAAAGCCTAAAAAGATTAAAAATCCAGAGCTTGAAATCGAAGAAGTTGAAGATAATACATATATTGATTATAATGATGATATTGAAAACTCATTCTTAAAAGAAGAGGATAAAGAAAAATTAAAAAGACTTATTGATAGGTGGTAGTATGAGAGATAAAAATTATAGGAGAAGACAAGAAGCAAAACATTATAAAGCAAGATTTGATTTTTTGTCTAAAGGTAATATGAAGCTGCTTCATAAAACTGAGTTAAGTGATAAAGAAGAAAGGGTGAAAAATAGAATGCTTCATAAAATGAAAAATGGTGATTTAAAATATGGACTATGGGATAAATGGGATAAGAAGTTTTCAAATAAGCGAAGGAGACTATTTCAAAAGACAGTTGACCATAAATTACCAAGTAATGTATTTCTTAAAAGACAACATGTAAATCCACAAGTTCCAGGATACAATGGAGATTCAGAGGCAGATTATTGGTTTTGGATGATGCATGGAGATTATAACCCAAAATATAAAGCATTTGAATTTGATATATATCCTGATGAATAAATATGATATTAATTAGAGTTGGCGAAGGACAAAGTCCTTCTGGAAAAATACTTGATAGAGACACAAAATGGTTTACTGAAATAAATGATGCAATGAGTTATCATTTAATGACAGGTAAAAAAATATATATTTCAAAGAACAATAAAAAGTACTTTGAAGTTTCTTTGAATGAATTGATAAAATATTAAGACAAACTAATATGAAAAAGATTGGCGTAATTCTTGCAAGGCTTCAACCTATTCATAATGGGCATCTTGAACTGATTAAGAAATCAGATAGTGAAAATGATGAAACCTATGTATTTATTGGAAGCGCGGACAAATTCAATAAAAGAAATCCTATTCCTATTTCAACAAGACTTGAACTTACAAAGAAAGCTATTGTTGAATATATTGTAGATGAATATGATTTTAATGTTGATGATCATATTGACAAGGCTCTTTCTGATTTGAATATTCATGTCATTCCTCTTGATGACCTTGATGATGAAAGTAATAATTCTCATGAATGGGGATTCTATCTTTATTCTAAAATTGTAACTGAAACTCATGAACCAAATTTCACTATCTATTATTCTGATGGTTTTGAAATTATTACAACTTGGTTCCCAGGATTCATTCTTAGAAATAATGTATCTCTTTCTCTTCTTGCAAGAAATGCTGTTGAGAATGGTATTTCTGCAACATCTGTAAGAAAGATGATTATGGATAGAGATGATGAAAATCTAAAGAAGGTTGTTCCTAATTGTGTATTTGAAAGAAGAGAACACCTTAGAACACTTATAGAATTATCTGAAAAAGTACACTGATATGAATGAAGTAATTGAAATGCTTCAGGAACAAGAAGCAGAATTAGTAACTAAGTTAAAAGCCGTAAGAAAGGAAATAAAAGAACTTCGACTTAAGAAGGATTTTCATCTTGATTTTACTGGTAAGTTCATAAAATATAATGACCCTTATGATTCTCCAATCTATATGTATGTTGATTGGATTAGAGAAGATGAAACTAAAATTGGGAGGTTTGATTATGCATATACTTTCCAAGGACATGGATTCTATGGAGAATTCACTGGATATGAAGATGCTACTTCATTCTGTTGGAACTATATGTTTGAATTTGACATATATGGAGATGAACTTTCATTTGAAGAAAAAGTAAAATATATTGAAGTAATTGATAAAGATGAATTTCAAAAAGCTTTTGATGAAAATGTAAAGTCATTAATTGAATATAATAATAGAAGAATGAAACATTGTAATGAAGCAGATTAAAAGATATAATTTTGAATGGCCAGTTCTTTTTGAAAAAATCCGTAAGATACATAAAGTAAATACTATTGAAGAACTTATG
>JAFRDD010000159.1 GCA_017404025.1 Clostridia bacterium | reverse complement strand
TAATCCTTACAGTTGCAACGGTTGCAGAGGTTTTTAAAAAATGGCTTAAAAACTTCTATTTGTTATGCAGTTTTTTATCTAACAAAAAATTTAAAAAATTTTTCAGAAAAACTATTGACAATTAATAGTTAGTCTCTTTTGTTTAATTATTTCATATTATAACATACCGAATTTCAATTGTAAACCTAATTTTTAAAAATCCTACAATTCATTTTGGAATATAATTTTGCTTTTATAATATAAATTATATTGGTGATTTATATGCATAATTTATTAAAAAAATTATTTTTTATTTCTAGTATTATTACTATTTCTTTATATAATTTTGTATATGCCTACGAATTAGAATATGAAGAAGATAGTGTTAATATAAATGAAACTATACAAGAAACTTCTACTAATCCATTAGCAATTCCTACTATAAGCTCAAAGTCTGCTGTTGTAATTGATAGAAATTCTAATACCGTTCTTTATGGTAAAAATGAGAACGAAGTAAGAAAAATGGCATCAACAACTAAAATCATGACATCTTTAGTTGTAATTGAAAATTGTAATTTAGAAGATACTGTCATTGTATCTAAAAAAGCTGCAGGAACTGGTGGTTCTAGATTAGGTTTAAATACCAATGATAAAATTACTGTAAAAAATTTATTATATGGATTAATGTTATGTTCTGGAAATGATACTGCTGTTGCTTTAGCAGAATATGTTGGAGGTAGTATTGAGGGCTTTGCTGATTTAATGAATAAAAAAGCATCTGATTTAGGTCTTAAAAATACTCATTTTGTTACACCTCATGGATTGGATTCAGATAATCATTATACAACAGCATTTGAACTTGCATATCTAACAAATTATGCACTTAATAATGACATTTTTGCAAAAATTGTAAATACAAAAACTATAACTATTTCAATTAATAACACTTCAAAATCCATAAATAATACTAACGAATTGTTAGGTGTTCTTAATGGTGTTTATGGAGTAAAAACAGGATTTACGAATGGCGCTAATAGATGTTTAGTTACTAGTTGTAAAAGAGATAATTTAGATATTATATGTGTTGTTCTTGGTGCTGATACAAAGAAAATTAGGACTCAAGATAGCATAAAATTAATCGAATATGCTTTTTCTAATTATACTACCATAGATATCCATTCTTTGGCTTATGCACGATTTGATAATTGGATTAATAATGAATTTGATTTTGAGGTAAAAAAATCTTCTGCAAAAATTTCAAGTTTAAAATTAAACAATTTTCCTTATAAAAAAATTGCTATTCCTAAAGATCAAATAAATAATATAAATATTTTTATTGAAACACAATCTAATATTGAAGCACCAATTTATTCTAATACTAAAATTGGATATTTAGATATTATAATTAATGAAAATACTTTATGTCGTATCGATATAGTTAATGAAAATGATATTCCAAAAAGATCAATCATTGATTATTTTTCAATATTTTTCAAAAATTATTATTCTATAATATTAAGGAAATATTGTTAAACTGAAAAAAACCTAATTTTGAGATTATTTCAAAATTAGGTTTTTTATTATACATTTTCTTTTATGTATTCAACTACATCACCAACAGTAACAACTTTTTCAGCATCACTATCTGGTATTTCAATATCAAATTGTTCTTCTAAAGCCATAATTAGTTCAACTATATCTAATGAATCTGCTCCTAAATCATCAATAAAAGAACTTTCCATTGTTACTGTTGATTCAGTAACACTTAGTTGCTCAACAATTATTCCCTTTATTTTTTCAAAAATTTCTTCTGAACTCATATCTTCGAGTTCACCTCCTCTCGAGTTTGCAAATGATTTATTCATTTGATTTTTTCTATATTAATTACATAAATAATTTATATTATATGTTTTTATATTTGTCAAGTATATTTATTATTAATTTTAAATTTAACTATTCAAATTTTTCAATCATCTTTTCAACAGCTTTGTTTTCAACAAATTTCTCTGCTTGCTTTATTGTAAATTCAAATAACCTTTCGTCACTACTTCCATGAGCTTTAACTACAGGTTTCTTTACTCCTAAAAATAATGCTCCACCATATTCTTTATAATCCATTGCTTTTGATAATGCATTTATTGAAGGTAATGCTGGAATTGCACCTATTTTTGTAAAAATATTTTTCTTTATACTTTCTGTTAGAGTTCTTTTTACTAATTTTCCTACACCTTCTACTGTTTTCAAAAATACATTTCCTGTAAAACCATCTGCAATCAATATATCTATTTTTCCAGAAAAAGCATCTCTTCCTTCAACATTTCCTACAAATTCTATATTCAAATCATCCGCATTTTCTTTTATTAATTTATATGAATCTTTTATTAATTCATTCCCTTTTGTTTCTTCAGTACCTATATTTAATAGCCCTACTCTTGGTTTTTCATTTCCAAAAGTATTTCTTAAATATATACTAGACATTTGTGCAAATTGTAATAAATTAATTGGCTTGCAATTTGTGTTTGATCCACAATCCATTAATAATAATCTGCTTTTATATGCTGGAAGTATTCCTGCTAAAGCTGGCCTGTCAATTCCTTTAATTCTTCCAACTAGTATAGTTGCCCCTGTAAGTAGTGCTCCTGAATTTCCCGCTGAAATAAAAACATCTCCTTGCCCTTCTTTTAACATATTAAATCCGACTACCATAGATGAATCTTTTTTATGTTTTATTGCCATAGTTGGCATATCTTCCATTTCAATAGTTTCTGTTGCATTTTTTATTGAAAATCTATCTGATATCTCTTCTATTTCTTTACCATATAATTCTTTTACTCTTTTTCTTATTACATCTTCTATTCCAATTAAAACAACTTCTGCTTTTATTTGATTTATAGCTTTTACTGCTCCTTTTATATTTGCATCTGGCGCATTATCTCCACCCATTGCATCTAAAAGTATTTTCATTACTGTTCCTCCTAAGTTGCCAAAGGGACGGTTCCATTGGCAACTTAGCAACCTATCAAAGTTGTCAAGGGGACGGTTCTTATGGCAAATTTGTAATATATCTATTGTATTATTGTTTATAAAAAAATGCAATAGATTTCTCATAAAATTCACAAAGTTTTTCAAAAAGGACCGTCCCCGTTGAAAAATATTTTCAAAAAGGACCGTCCCTGTTGAAAATCAGTGTTGAAAATTTTAGCAAAAAAAGAAAAATCCTTTTAATATGGATTTTTCTTTTTTAATAATTTTCCTTTTTATTATTGGATAATATCAGCAACAACACCTGAACCTACTGTTCTTCCACCTTCACGAATAGCAAATCTTAATCCTTTTTCTATAGCGATTGGTGTGATAAGTTCGATTGTCATGTTAACGTTATCCCCTGGCATAACCATTTCTGTACCAGCATCTAATTCAATAACACCTGTAACGTCTGTTGTTCTAAAGTAGAATTGTGGTCTATATCCATTAAAGAATGGTGTATGTCTTCCACCTTCTTCTTTAGTTAAAACGTATACTTGTGATGTGAATTTTGTATGTGGATTTATTGTTCCTGGTTTTGCTAAAACTTGACCTCTTTCGATGTCTTTTCTATCAATACCTCTTAATAATGCTCCTATATTATCTCCAGCTTCTGCTTGATCTAATAATTTTCTGAACATTTCTACACCAGTAATAACTGTTTTTCTTCTTTCTGTTGTTAAACCAATGATTTCAACTTCATCAGAAACTTTAACTGTTCCTCTTTCTACTCTACCTGTAGCAACTGTTCCACGTCCTGTAATTGTGAATACGTCTTCTACTGGCATTAAGAATGGTTGATCAACTGGTCTTTCTGGTGTTGGGATATAGCTATCAACTGCATCCATTAATTCTTTCATAGGTGCATATACAGGATCATTAGGATCTGTAGATGTACTTTCTAATACTTGTAATGAAGATCCTTTTATAATTGGAATATCATCTCCTGGGAAGTCATAACTTGATAATAAGTCTCTAACATCCATTTCAACTAATTCTAATAATTCTGGATCATCAACCATATCGCATTTATTTAAGTAAACAACGATATATTTAACTCCAACTTGTCTAGCAAGTAAGATGTGTTCTCTTGTTTGAGGCATTGGACCATCTGCTGCAGATACAACTAATATTGCACCATCCATTTGTGCAGCACCAGTAATCATGTTTTTAACGTAGTCAGCATGTCCTGGGCAGTCAACGTGTGCATAGTGTCTGTTATCTGTTTCATATTCAACGTGAGCTGTGTTGATTGTGATTCCTCTAGCTTTTTCTTCTGGAGCTCCATCGATTTGATCATAAGCTTCAAATTTAGCTTTTCCTAATAATGATAAATATTTTGTAATAGCTGCTGTTGTTGTTGTTTTACCATGGTCAACGTGTCCGATTGTACCAATGTTAACGTGTGGCTTTGTTCTTTCAAATTTCTCTTTTGCCATTTTAAAATCCTCCCTTTTTTAGTTACCTTTTTAGATAACATTTTATATTTTTTAAAATTTAATAACTATATAATAAATTTATATGCATTTTATAACATTTCGAACTAAAATGCAAGTGTTTAAACAAAATTGGTTAAATTTATTAATCTTCTTTCTTTGCTCTTGAAGCAACAATTGTTTCATGAACTGATTTTGGTACTTCTTCATAGTGAGAAGGTTCCATTGAATATGTTCCTCTACCTTGTGTTTTAGAACGTAAATCTGTTGCATAACCAAACATTTCTGATAATGGAATAAATGCATGAATTTCTTGCATTCCGTCATTTCCTTCCATACCTTCCATTCTACCACGTCTAGAGTTTACATCACCTATAACATCTCCCATGTATTCTTCAGGAACTGTTATATCAACTTTCATAATTGGCTCTAGTATAACTGATTTAGCTTGTCTACAACCTTCTTTAAATGCCATAGATGCAGCAATTTTGAAGGCCATTTCAGATGAGTCAACTTCATGGTATGAACCGTCTACTAAGCTAACTTTAAAGTCTATAACTGGATATCCTGCAAGAATACCACTTTCTGCGGCTTCTCTCATACCTTGTTCAATTGGTTTAATATATTCTTTTGGAACAGCTCCACCAACGATTTTGCTTTCAAATTCAATTCCTTTTCCTGGTTCTAATGGTTCCATATCAAACCAAACATCACCGTATTGTCCTTTACCACCAGATTGACGAATGAATTTACCTTGAACGTGTACACTATTTCTAATTGTTTCCTTGTAAGCAACTTGTGGTTTACCTACATTACATTCAACTTTAAATTCTCTTTTTAATCTGTCGACAATAATGTCTAAGTGTAATTCACCCATACCAGCGATAATTGTTTGTCCTGTTTCTTGATTTGTATATGCTTTAAATGTTGGGTCTTCTTCAGCTAATTTTGTTAATGCAATTCCCATTTTTTCTTGAGCTGCTTTATCTTTTGGCTCAATAGCTATATCAATAACTGGTTCTGGGAATTCCATTGATTCAAGTATAATTGGATGATCTGGATCACATAGAGTATTTCCAGTTGTTACTTCTTTTAATCCAACTGCTGCAGCTATATCTCCAGCATATACTTTATCAATATCTTCTCTATGATTTGAGTGCATTTGAAGAATTCTTCCGATTCTTTCTTTCTTTCCTTTACTAGAGTTTAATACTGTTGAACCTGATTCTAATGTTCCAGAGTAAACTCTAAAGAAACATAATTTTCCAACAAATGGGTCTGTTGCAATTTTGAATGCTAATGCAGCAAATGGTTCAGAATCTGAAGTTTTAGCTTCTGTTTCTTCTCCATCTGGTGTTTCACCTTTGATATGAGCTATATCTAATGGTGATGGCATATACTCAACTATTGCGTCTAATAATTCTTGTACACCTTTGTTTTTATATGAAGAACCACATGTTACTGGAACTATTGCGTTTGCTATTGTACCAGCTCTTAAACCTTTTTTGATTTCTTCTTCTGTTAGTTCTTCACCTTCTAAGTATTTCATCATTAATTCTTCATCTTGTTCTGCAACTGATTCAATCATTTTTGCTCTAAATTCTTCAGCTTGTGCTTTCATATCTTCAGGAATGTCTGTTTCTTCAACTTCTTTTCCTAAATCATCTTTATGAATGAAAGCTCTCATTTTTATTAAATCTACTATACCTTTAAATTGATCTTCTGCTCCAATTGGTAATTGGATTGGAACTGCATTTGCTTTTAATCTATTTTTCAATTGATCAACGCAAAGCATAAAGTTTGCTCCTGTTATATCCATTTTATTTACATATACCATTCTTGGAACACTATATTTATCAGCTTGTCTCCAAACAGTTTCTGTTTGTGGTTGAACTCCACCTTTTGCAGCTAATACTGTAACAGCTCCATCAAGAACCTTTAAAGATCTTTGTACTTCAACTGTAAAATCAACGTGTCCTGGTGTGTCTATAATATTGATTCTATTATTTTTCCAAAAACATGTTGTACAAGCAGAAGTAATTGTTATACCTCTTTCTTGTTCTTGTTCCATCCAGTCAATAGTAGCAGCACCTTCATGTACTTCGCCTATTATCTGTGTTTTACCTGTATCGAATAATATTCTCTCAG
>JAFRDD010000158.1 GCA_017404025.1 Clostridia bacterium | reverse complement strand
TTTATACTCATCAAGTGCAATTTATCCTTCCGATACTTATAACGATTATTCAAAAGAAAATTATGAGCTGTTAATTCCATCTTCAGTTGAAATAATAAACATTAGCTATACGTATATGGGTCATGATTCAAAGTTTGATAAAGAAAAAATTCAGTTTAAAGTTTATGCTCATTGTTCAAAAGATTTGGATAAAAAAGAATTAGATTCAATTGGTGATAGGATTAATTATAATTTAAGAAAATCAATTGCACTAACATTCGAGTCAACAAAATCAACAAATAAACTTTTTAATCCAGTATTTTCAAATAATTATATGTTTACAACAGCAAATGTTAAGTGGATTTAGAGCATAATTATTAAATAGGTGTTAAAATGGAAGATAGATTTGAAAAAGGTATGAGTATATTAAAAATAACAAATGAAAATACAATTGAAGATATATTCAAAGAGCTTGAAGACATTGCTCCTGATTTAGGGCACTGTTAAAAATCTCACTGGTTTTCCATATTTTTTATGTGTCTTTCAATGACATTTTTCTCCATCCATTTTATGTTGTTTAATCTGATTCTGTTCATTGCTCCTTCGACAGTTCGGTAAATTCTTTTGATTTTTCCAGGAAATGTCACTTTATAAAATAATTCAACCAAATTATTGGTTTTAGGCAACGATTCATCTTTTGTGAATGCTAATGCTCTTTCAATCTTCTTTATTAAATTTTTTAAAAAATCATGGATAAAATCTGGTAGTTCGTCTTTTTTATCCAATAGTTTATTTATTTTGTTTATTCCTGTTTTATATGATTTTACATCGAATATTTTCTTTATTCTATCTTTGTAGTGGAGTATTTGTGTTTTTTCGTTGTTATATTTGCTTAATTTTTGTGTATATTGTGAGTTTTCTCTTTTTAGGTTTTTTCTGTTGTTTATGTTTTTTTGAGCTTTGTTGTCTTTTTTTGGTGGTCTTCCTTGTTTGTGAGGGTATTTTGCTTTTAATATCTGTATTTTTTGGTTGTTTTCTTCTATTTTGTTTTTATGGCTTTTTATTTTTCTTTCGAGTATGTTGATTCTTTTGTTTATGGGTTTCATGAGGTTTTCCATGATGTGGAATCTGCATAATTGGTGTTTTGCTCCTATTTTATCTATAATTTGGGGATATGCGCGATATCCGTCGGTTATTATGGTATCTAATGAAAATCCGTTTAGTGATGTTATAAAAAAGGATTTAATGTATTCTTTGTTGAATTGATTTCGAGGTATTAGAATGTCATTGATTATTATTCTTGTATGTGCGTCAATTAAGCTTAATCTGACATAAACTTCTTTATTTATTTTAATATATTCCTCATCATAATTATATTTTCCACTAGGTTTTATTTCTAATTTATTTATTGTTTTCCATATTTTTTGTTCTTTTTTTGCTAAATTTATCATACATGCTTCGCGTTCATACAAATATACGCTTTGTCGCGTGATATTTAAGTTATTTTTCTCATTTATTAAATCAGTAGTATTTTCATATGATGCGTAAAAAATTTTACTTTGCATAAAACGGTAATTTTGAATATCAAGAGTGTAACAACAATATTTTTTAATATACAAAGGCATCATAGTAGTTAGATATTTTATACGGTTTTTACTGTAGTAATAGTAAGTTTGCTTATATATTTCGTATTTTTTATTCAATTTTATTTTAGTTCTACCATTCTTTTTCAGATTAATCGAATTATTATCCATTATTTCTCTGTAATCAAATATTGTAATCTCCATATCTTCATTCATGATTTCTATGAATGATTCAACGATTTTAAGAGGTATTTGATTACTTATGTAAAGACTTTTTCCATAACCACAAATGCAAAAATTTTTAAGTTCTTCCACACAACTAATAATTGTGGGCGGTTTTTTTGTTTTCATAATATAAAATTGTCCCACATTTAATTTAAACTTATTCATGCTCTTTAAACTAAAAAATAAACTTGAATTAATCATTATATTTTAATAATCCCATATTTACAAAAGTATGGTCAAAATCACCAATATTCTTTTAGAATTAATTAAATTAATACTAGCATTAATATTTATAACATTGTTATAATTAGATTGAATTAAATGAAAAGAAACTAATCATTTGATGAAAGAAAAAGTAAAGAAATAAACTCAATTTTTAGTATAAAATATACTTAACCAGTGGGATTTTTAACAGTCCCAGAAGAAACATTCGGTTATCTGAGAGATGACGTAGGGGACAATATTTCTTCAAAAAATGACGCTTATTCAGAAAACAAAGGACTATACTGGATTTGGAAAAATTCAACAGCAGAAATCGTTGGATTAAATCACTATAAACGATACTTTAAAAAAGGGTTTCTATGATCTGGAGATTATCTCGATAAAGAAACTATAATTAAAGATTTACAAAATTATGACATAATACTGAATAAGCGTAAGCAAGCCATTAAAAAATGGGATTTATTTCAAAATTTTTTATCCAAACAGGATTTGATAATATCCTGTGAAGTGATTAAGGAAAAATTTCCTGAATATTATGAGATTATGTTAAGATATTAAATGACAGGTACTTATATCCTTACTGTATGTTTGTAGCTAGAAAGGAACTTGTTGATGAATATTGTTTATGGTTATTCTCGTTTTTGCAAGCATTAGAAGATAATCTGGATGTGGAAGACAGAAAATAGGTTATTTTGCAGAACTTGGCCTGGTTCTTTATGCTATTCACAATAAATTAAAAATTAAAAGCTATGACATTGAATTTAAAAATTTAGAGATAGGCTTTTACACGGATATTGACTATCCTCTATTGAAAACACAGCAAAAACATCCAATTAGCCTTTCACCATTAATAAATTTAGCCAGTAAATCCCATGTTATATCCTTGGGTCTGCTCCTGATATTAAAATTATCTGATTGTATAAAAAATTTGTTTACACGGTAAATGCCAAATTCATTTTTACTTATTTTCTGATGAAAAATTAACAAAACAAGAAAATTTAGCATCGTTAAAAAAGAAATATGAATAAAAAAGAGATAATCTATAGTCACTTAGCATAGAATTGGCAGGTATTTTTTAA
>JAFRDD010000157.1 GCA_017404025.1 Clostridia bacterium | reverse complement strand
CTCACTAATATGTCTTTTGTGTATCTTTGAATACTATTTTGCGTATCTTTGAATACTATTATAGGATACAAAAAAGAAATGAGGTGAATACAATTGATTCTATCAAAGAAGATTAGATTATATCCAACAGCAGAGCAAGAACAAAAATTATGGCAATCTGTTGGTACTGCAAGATTTATCTATAATTGGACTTTAAATAAGCAAGAAGAAAATTATAAAAATGGTGGCAAATTCATTAAAGATACTGATTTAAGAAAAGAAATTACTAATCTTAAAAAGAATGAATTATCTTGGCTTAATGAAGTTTCCAATAACGTAGCGAAGCAATCTGTAAAAGATGCCTGTAATGCTTATAAAAATTTCTTTAAAGGTTTAGCTCATAAGCCTAGATTTAAAAGTAAAAAGAAGTCAAGACCGTCTTTTTATAATGATACTTCTAAATTAAAAGTTAAAGAAAAATTAGTATTAATTGAAAAAGTAGGCTGGATCAAGACTAAAGAGCAAGTGCTGATTGATGTTAAATATACCAATCCAAGAATCAGTTTTGATAATAAGTATTGGTATTTATCTGTAGGTGTTGAAGTAGAAAGGCCTACTCTTCAATTAACAGGTGAGAGTCTAGGAATTGATGTTGGAGTTAAAGATTTAGCTGTATGCAGTAATGGAATGACTTTTAAAAATATTAATAAATCTAAAGAAGTTAGAAGACTTAAGAAATCTTTAAAAAGAAAACAAAGACAATGTTCACGTAAATATGAAATGAATAAAAAAGGAAAGGAGTATGTCAAAACTAAGAACATTGCAAAACTTGAAAAGCAAATAAAACTTATTCACCGTAAATTATCTAATATAAGATTAAATTATATTCATCAGGTAACTACAAAGATAGTGAAAACCAAACCTTCAAGAGTAGTTATGGAGGATTTAAATATTAAAGAGATGATGAAAAATAAATATTTATCAAAAGCAGTTTCAGAACAACGTTTATATGATTTTAAGATGAAAATGAAGTATAAATGTGAGTTTTATGGAATTGAATTTGTTGAAGCAGATAGATTTTACCCTTCAAGTAAACTATGCACTTCATGTGGCTCTATTAAAAAAGATTTAAAACTTAGTGATAGAATATACAAGTGTTCATGTGGTTTAAATATAAACAGGGACTATAATGCAAGTATTAATCTTAGTAGATATAAATTAGCAATTTAATCACCTAAAAGATATTGCTAATATGTAGGGGGCGTTGTACCCGAATTTACGCCTTTGGAGTGTCATATCAAACTAGAGTAGTCATAGATTTTTTCAAGACAAAATAGGACACGTTGAATAAGGAATTAAACATGCTTTATAAAGTTTTATAAGGTTTTGGCAACGGTATAGATTATGCAGCAATACAAAAAAGAATTTATAGAATTTATGGTTGAATGTGGAGTTTTAACATTTGGTGATTTCGTTACTAAGAGTGGAAGAAAAACACCTTTTTTTGTTAATACAGGAAACTATAAAACAGGAAGCCAATTAAAAAGATTAGGAGAATTCTACGCTAAGGCAATTAAAGAACATTTCCCAGATGATTATAATATAGTTTTTGGACCAGCTTATAAAGGAATTCCACTAAGTGTAACTACTACTATAGCTTTATCAGATATGTACGGCATAGATGTGAATTACTGTTCTAATAGAAAAGAAGTAAAGGATCATGGAGATAAAGGAATACTTCTTGGAAGTCCAATTAAAGATGGAGATAGAGTTCTTATAGTTGAAGATGTTACAACAGCAGGAACTTCAATTTATGAAACAATGCCATTATTAAAATCACAAGGTAATGTAAATGTTGAAGGTTTAATAATTTCTGTTGATAGAATGGAAAGAGGTAAGACAGAAAAATCAGCACTTACTCAATTAAGAGAAGAATTTGGCTTTAAGACTTGTGCAATAGTTACTATGGAAGAAGTTAGAGAGTATCTTTATAATAAAGAGATAAACGGAAAAGTATTAATAGATGATGAAATAAATAGTAGAATAGATGCATATTATGAACAATATGGAGCTAAGGAAAATTAATATAATATAGGTGAAAAGATGTCTATAGAATTAAGTTATTCTATGGACATCTTCTTTGTGCGCCCAGCATGGGCGTGCACTAATCGGTGAAAGTCCGTAACGGGGGCTGATAGTGCCAACCGTATAGCTTAAGACAAGGGTGTCCATTGTGAGGTGGAATCTGAAGGAAGTCGGCAGCAAAACTTTGGTCTGAGG
>JAFRDD010000156.1 GCA_017404025.1 Clostridia bacterium | reverse complement strand
TAGGTTTATACAAAAATATTATATCATATTATGTAAATATAATAATCCTTTACTACTTTACATTAAATTTTCTAAACAATCAGTTATTTAATGTAATTTAAACTTATAAAATTGATTGTTAAATATATTATACGAGGAGTAGATATATGATAATAGTAGATGGAAAAGCTATAAGAAATGCTCCTAAATTTAAAATAGGAGATAGAGTAAGAGTATATATAGATTGGATTGGATATCAGATTGGAACCATTGTTTCTATGAATACAGACTCTATTGTATATGATTGGCTTTATGATGTAAAAATTGATAAAGGACAGGAAACATCAAAAGAATATACTTGGAATAGATGTGATTTAGATATTAGAAAGTGGGAGGATTAATCTATGGAAAATGAAATAAAAGTTGGAGAATATGACGGAATGTGTGGCAATACAACAATGCAAGAACTACAAGCAATAAACGAAAAAGTAAAAGAGCTTCGGCTGGATAGGAGGAGAAGATGAATAAAGAAGATTATAAAGGTTATGAATTAATTAAAGAAATAACAGATGGAAAAATAAAAGATGGTACAAAAATAGAAGTACATGATTTAGTTGTATTAGATAAGTTAGTAGCAATTATAGAATATAAAAATAAAAAAATAATGTGGAAAGATAATTTTGATACAAGTTATTTATTAAATCCTAATTGCTATTTTAAAATAATACAAGAACAACAAGATATAGATATACAAAACATACAAGAATTATTAGAAATAGAAAGTTATGAAGTTGATAATACTGATGTAAAGTTAAATCGACAAATAATAAATAAATTAGTACAAGCAGTAAAAAAGCTAGATAAAGACATAAATTACATAGACAACTAAATACATATTACTAATAAATTGTATATATAAGTCAAAGGAGATGTTACAAATGAAAATACCTAAAATAATAAGTAAAGAAGGCAGAGAATATATACTAATAAAGCAGTATGAACGATATGCATTATATAAGGATATGATGACAGAAAGCAGAGAATGTTTTACATATGATGAATTGGGAGTACTAAAAGAAGTAGTAAAACCATCTAAAACAGCTAGAAAAGGTGGAGTAATAGTTTTTTAAGGAGGTACGAAAGAGTATGACAAGAAAAGATTTAAAGGATTATAAATTTAATCAAGAATGGATAAAAGGTAGATTAGAATACATAGAAGAATATAAAACAGTATTAACAAACATAACAACTACATTATCAGATATGCCTAAAGGAAGTAGAAAAGTAGAAGATAGCATAGCAGAAAAAATAGCAACTATATTAGATAATGTAAATGAAATAGCAGAAAAAGTAGTTGCAGAGAGCGAAAAACAAAAATTAATATTAGAACAATTAAATAAAGTAGAACAGCCTTATAAACTTATATTAGAAAAACATTATATACAAGGTAAAAAGCTTGTTACAGTAGCTAGTGAAATGACATATAATTATGAATATACAAAGAAAGCAAATCAGATAGCATTAAAAAAATTTGAAGAAATACAAAATTTTCCCCAAAAGTTACTGAATGACACCATAAAAATATGATATATATATAATTGGATATAGTAAGTAGAGAACAAAAGGCCTCAAAAGAGTTAGTTTTAAACTAGCTCTTTTTATTATGACATTAATTATACTAGGTAAATTAATATACAGCTCATTAAGAGCCTCCTTTCATTATTCTTTTGTATGATCCAGAGCTTTCTTAGTGAGTTCTTATTTTTATTTTATAGATAGTACAAATAGCAAAACATAAAATGCAGATTGGCAAAAAGTAATCCAGCTGAAACTGGACGAAAGTCGGACGAAACTGGACGAAGTATAAGCCGATTTATTCTAGATTGCAATATTTTATAATTTTGCTATTTGTAGTGTTTATAAAGAAAAGAGGTATAAGCCTATGGAAACATTAGAACAAGCATATGTAAGAACAGTATGTAGTCTATGTAAAAACAGAGAAAACTGTCAAGAAGAATTACGAAGAAAAATAGACGGAACTATTAAATGTGAAAAATATAAAAAGATAAAAGAGTCAATAGAAGTTCAAAAAGAGTAGGTGGAGGTAGATGGCTAATGAACAAAATTTAATGCCGATACAAGAGGTTAATTCGAGAAGGACTCGAGAGCAACACAGCGAAGATAGTCGAAAAGGTGGAAAAAGGTCAGCAGAAGTTCGAAGGCAAAGAAAAGCAATGAAAGAGCAAATGGAAATGTTATTATCTTTACCATTTAATCTAAAAGACAGAAACGGAAATGACTTAGCGGATATGTTAAGTGAATTAGGAATAGAAAAAGAAAATATAGATAATCAAATGGCTATAATTATTTCGTTATGGAAGACTGCAATTAATAGTGGAAGTACACAACAAATTCAAGCTGTAAGAGAAATAAGAGAAATAGTGAAAGACGAACAAACAGTAAATGATGATAATAGAGTTCAAATAATAAATGATTTACCAAGGGATGATGAAGATGACGAAAGTTAGAATTAGAGATATTATAGCACCTCATTTTTATAAAACTTTTAATTCTAAAAAAACGAATCAAATATATAAAGGTGGAAGAAACTCTACGAAGTCATCTCAAATAGCAATAAAAATAGTTAATCTTTGTTTAGAGAATGATAATTGTTCTTCAGTAATTTTAAGAAATCATAAAACAGACTTAAGAAAGTCAGTATACAAGGAAATAAAAAGAGCTTGTTCAAGATTAGGATTAATAGAAGGAATAGATTATAAAGCAACAGTAGCTCCTATGGAAATAAGGTTTTTTAGCAATGGAAATACAATATATTTCGCTGGTGGAGATGATTTTGAAGCAGTAAAGGGAACAATAGATGAAGATAAATTAATAAAAATAGTATGGTTTGAAGAATTAACAGGATTTAAAGATGAAGAAACAATAGAACAAATAAAAGCAACATTCTTAAGAGGAAATAACGATTGGTTTATAGCTTTGTATTCTTATAACCCACCAAAAAATAAATTTCATTGGGTTAATAAATGGTGCGATAGTAAAGAAGGATTAAAAGATTGGTTAATACATCATAGTGATTATAGAACAGTTAATCCTGAATGGGTAGGAAAAATAGCAATACAAGAAGCAGAAGAATTAAAAAAGAACGATGAAAAACGTTATAGATGGATTTATTTAGGCGAAGTAATAGGATTAGAAGGATTAATATATAACCCTGAATTAGTAGAATATGTTGATGAAAACTACATAGAAACTAACAAAATAAGAATATTATATATAGATTTTTCAACAGATAGTGGACATCAAACGTCAGCGACTACAACAGGAGCTTATGGATTTGGAAGTGATGGTTATTGGTATTTGTTAGATACATATTATTATAGCCCTCACGAGAAGTCAAATAAAAAAGCACCAAGCGAATTAAGCAAAGATATATTTAACTTTGAAACAACTTTAACCAAAAGATATAGAACTGCTATGGATAAAGAAACAATAGATAGTGCAGAAGGAGCATTAAGAAACCAATTTTTTAAAGACTTTGGAAGAAGAATACACCCTGTAGATAAAGGAACTAACAAAGAACAATTAATAGACTATTCACAAGATTTTTTAGCAAAGAAAAGGTTTAGAGTATTAAATAATACTAATAACAAAATATTTAAAAAAGAAAATGAAAATTATATGTGGGTACAAGATAGTGTAGAAAAAGGAAAGCCAACTCCTGATAAAACGGAGAAGGCTTTTTTAAGTTCTGAAAAATATTATAACACTTATACAAAAGATTATGCTTACAGCTACGGAGATCATACACAAGATAATTTTCAATACTGGATTAAAGACAATTTACAAAAACTTGGATTAAAACAATAGGAGGATAAAATGGAATTATATAACAATATAGCAAATGTTTTAAGTAAAAAAGG
The DNA here is from genome assembly GCA_017404025.1 of Clostridia bacterium. Classification (GTDB taxonomy): domain Bacteria; phylum Bacillota; class Clostridia; order TANB77; family CAG-508; genus CAG-269. Next base: position 17,277 of record JAFRDD010000156.1, on the reverse strand, counting down.
AATTAATTTAATAGTAGGAACAATATACGATTTAATGGCAATTTGTAAAGAATGGTATAGAGGAAATGTAAATGATTTTCACTATTATACAGAAAGAGTAAATGGAACTAATGTAGAATGTGAAAGGCTTACTATGAATATGCCTAAAAAATTATGTGAAGACATTACCAAATTATTATGGACAGAAAAAACAAAAATAGAATTAAGTAGCGTTAAAGCTACTAATAAATTATGGGAAGTATTAGATAGCAAAGAAAATTCTTTTACTGAGAACTTTCCAGTTTTTTTAGAGAAAGCAATGTTAGCTTTAGGAAATGGTGCAACAATAGAATATAAAGATAAAAACAATAAAACAATTATTGATTATGTTGATGGAGATGTAATAATTCCATATAAGTTTACTAATTCTTATATCTATGGAATGGTAACAATAAGTAGATTTGTTGAAGGTTCAGGAAAAACAAAAACATTTTATACACATATTACTTATCACGAATATGTAGATGGTGTATATATAAAACACAATGAATTATATAAAGCTAAAACGGATTCAGAATTAGGAAAAGAAATTAAGTTTGAAAGTATGTTCCCAAGTATAAAAGAAACAGAAATACAAAGAACAGCTACTCCATATTTTCAAATATTCAAGCCTAATTTAGCAAATAATTTTGATACTAATAGTCCAATGGGAATTAGTATCTTAGCGAATAGTATTGATAGATTTAAAGCTTTAGATATAAAATACGATAGTTTTAACAATGAATTTATATTAGGTAAAAAAAGAATAGTTGTTGACCAAAGTGCAATGAAAGGAAAGATGGAAACAGATAGTGACGGAAATCCTTATTTTGTACAATATTTTGATAAAAATGATAAGATATATCAAGCCTTAAATATTGATAGTGACAAAATGAAAGAACCTGTAAAAGAAATAGATATGAAAATCAGATATCAAGAACATATTGACAGTATTAATGCTGAATTGAGTTGGTTAGCTGATAATGTAGGTTTAGGAGATAATTATTACGAATTTGACGGAACGAGTGTAAAGACAGCAACAGAAGTAATAAGTGAAAATAGTAAAGCATTTAGGACTAGAGAACATTATTTAGCGATAGTAAAAAGTGCAGTATATGATTTAGTTAAAGCAGTATGTGAATTAGAAGGAATAAAAACAACTAAGATATCTATAATTCCCGATGATAGCATAATAGAAGATAAAAACGCAGAAACAATAAGAGCACAAATGGAAGTATCACAAAGTTTAAGAAGTAAAAAATCTTATTTAATGGATATAAAAGGTATGACAGAAGAAGAAGCAGACAAAGAACTAGAATTAATCAAAAATGAAAAAATGAGTAGTCAAGAAGCATTGGGAATTATAAGTGAGGAATAATATGCTAACTGAAAATGATTTTAGAATATTAGAAGAACAAGCCTTGAAACTATATGGAGATTTAGAGCTAGAAATAATACAAGAAATAGCAGAAAGAATAGCTAATGTAGGATATGCTAATACAGTTGTATATAATAATGCAGTAATTTTACAAGAAATGGGTGTATTGTATGAAGATATTATAAATATAGTTGCTAAATATAATGAAACTAATGCAAGTGAAATAAGAGAAATCTTTAAAAATGCTGGTATTAAGTCATTGGAAAGAGATGATACAATTTATAAATTAGCAGGATTAACACCTAAGGGACTAAATACAGAAATGGTACAATTGCTAGAAGCTACAGCGGAGAAAACAGGGTATAATTTAGAAAGATTAACTAATACTATTGCTAGTACATCTCAAATTCAATTTATAGAGGCTATGAACACTGCATATATGGAGGTTAGTACAGGAACTAAAAGTTATTCACAATCAATTTTAGATGCAATAAAAAATGTTTCTAATAAGGGTGCACAAGTTGAATATCCATCAAGTTACAAATTAAATATAGAATCAGCTATAAGAATGAATATCCTTACAGGAGTAAATCAATGTTCTAGTAAATTACAACTATTAAGAGGAAAAGAATTAGGTTGGGATTTATACGAAGTTTCAGCCCACGGCGGAGCAAGACCTGAACACGCAGAATGGCAAGGAAAAGTATATACAGAACAGCAGTTATATGATATATGCGAATATGGAAGCGTAACTGGATTATGTGGAGTAAATTGCAGACATACATTTAGGCCATATTATAAAGGTTCATCATTAACATATAATAAATCAGAATTAGAAAAGTTTAAAAATGAAACTGTAGAATATAACGGAAAGAAAATCAGTAAATATGATGCTACTCAAATGCAAAGAAGAATGGAGAGGCAAATAAGACAAGATAAAAAAGATCTAGCAGGATTGCAAGGAATTTTAACAAGTAATACTGTAGACAACAAATTAATAGAGGAAACAAGAACTCAATTTGCGAAGAAAACATTGTATTATAAAGAACATCTAAACACCTTAAATGATTTTACAGAACAAACATTTTTGAAAATTGATAATACCAGATTAATAGTTAATAATTATAGCAATAGTAGAATAGGAAGTATAACAAAAATAGTTAATAAATATAACAATAGTGATATCATAGGAACAAAAGTAAATGGAATAGAAATAAAAGAAATTGGAGAACATGTTATATCAAGGACATATGGAAAAAAAGTAAAAGTTGAAGATGTAGAAAATACATTGAAAAATCCAATAAAATATGGTAAAATAAGAAAAGATAATAGCCAACAAATTAACGGAGAAAATTGTACTGTAGTTATGAATATGCAAACAGGAAAATTAATAACGGTATATCCTAAAAAGACCAAAAGGAATGATTAATATGAAAATAAAAGATAAATTTAATAAAGAACAGTTAGAATTAATAAAAAACAATTTTAAGGATATTGAAAAAGATTTTGACAAGGAGTCTTTAGAAGAGTTAGAAGATATTATTTATAATAAAATGATGGATAATTTAGATAAAGAACAGAATTTTACTGATTTAGCTTCAAGATATGAAGAAATATTAGATATAATAGTAGAAGTCGAAAATTCTTTATAATATTAGATAGTTAATTAAGACACTTAGGTGTCTTTTTTTTATATGTAAGAGATTAGCAAAAGCTAACCTCTTATTTTTATGCCTTTTTACTTTATTGCAGGCATTAAAGAACAAGAAAGGAAAATAGTCAACTCTATTGACTTAAAACGGAGGTAAATTATGGAAGAAAACAAACAAACTGTAGAAAACGTAAAAGTTGAAGAAACAGGAAAAGTAGATACTCAGTCTACAGAAAAAACTGAGGAAGCTGTTAAGACATTTACTCAAGAAGAAGTAAATTCAATGCTAAAAAAAGAAAAACAAAAAGCTGAAAAGAAATATGAAGGTGTTGATATTGAAAAATACAAAGAATGGGTAGAAAGTCAAAAAACAGTTGAACAAAAACAAGCTGAAAAAGAAGCTGAATACAAACAAAAAGACAATACAATATCTGAATTACAAAAAGAAAATGCAGTTTTAAAAGCAGGAGTAAAAGATGCAGACGATGTTGATTATATTTTGTTTAAAGTAAGCAAAATGGAAGGCGAGTTCGAAGAGAATTTAGCTAAGTTCTTGAAAGATAATCCTAAATATTTAAAGGGAGAAGAACTTAACACAGAGCCAAAAGCAACTGGTGCACCAGTAAAGTCTTTAGGAGGTTCTGTTGAAAGTGGTGTAAGTGCAATATTAAAAGCAAAACACCCTGATTTATATAATTAAAGGAGGAATTTAAAATGGCAAATCCAAAGATAGGAGAGCATGGAACACATGAAACAAGAGAGGTATATACAGAACAAATAGTACCTCTAATGAGACAAGAGTTTGTAGTAAGAAGTACATTCTCAAGAGATTATGAAAGAGATCCAAAAACAGGACAATTACAAGTACCTGTAAGAGATATGGATGTAGAAGTAACAGATTATGATATCTTAAACGGAACAGATTTAGCACAATCAGCTACTTCATATTTACCAATATTAATAGACAAACACAAAGCTGTTAATGAATTAATAGATGGTTTTGAAGCTGAAATAGTACCAGATAACATTAAAGCACAAAGATTAGAAAGTGCAGGATATTCAACAGGCTTAGCCTTAGAGACAAATTCAATAAATGCATTAGTAAATCAAGGAACTACAGATGCAGATACTACACCAATAACTGCATCTAATGTTTATGCAAAAATATTAAACAAAATTAAAACAGTTAAGAAAAAAGGTGTATTAAAATCAAGAATGTATGTAGTAATTTCTGATGACACAGAAGAATTATTACTAACTGATGAAAAATTCTCTAATTCTAGTTCTCAATTAGGTGCTGAATTATTAAGAGAAGGCGTTATTGGAAAAATAAACGGTGTAAAAGTAAAAACATCTTCTTTATTACCAGAGAATGTTGAATTTATAATTTATGCTATAGATTGGTGTCAAGCAATTGATGAATGGTCAACAGAAGTCACTATCAACAATCTTGCTGATGGTAAACATATTGGAGCTTCTGCTTTACAAGGTAGATTAGAATATACAGATAAAATCACTAATAAAAATGCTGTATTAGTAAAAACCAAAGTAGAAGATGAAGATGATGAAGAAGAACCAGTAGTAGTAACTTATGTTGAAACATTAGATACAAAATATCTTGCTGATAAAACATATTACTCAAAAGAAGGAAATACTTACACAGCCTTAGTAGCTGGAACTGATTATACAGTAGGAGATGACATTACAGGAACAGTTTACGAAGTTAGTGAATAAGAGGAGGTTAAGGTATGCTTAAATACATAACAGAAAGTGAATATTTAGAATTGTTAGAGGTAGATAATAATAGCATACCTGACAATTTTAATCAATTAGTAATAGAGGCAAGTAGTTATATTAACAGACAAACTTTAGGAAGAATAAATTTAAACAAAATACCTAAAGAAGTTAAATATGCTACTTGCTTAATTGTTAATATAATAAATGACAAAGAAAAAACTTTAAATGAAATGAGTAATTTAAAATCGCAAAATATTGAAGGTTGGAGTGAAACATATCAGACACCAGAAGAAATAAAGGAAAATTATTCAAAAAAAATGTATTCTGTATTAGAAAATAATTTATGGAATGTGTTAGGGAGAGATAATAATCCTTTATTGTATAAAGGGGTGTGTTAAAGTGGCTAATTTTTTTAAAGATATAGTAACATTATTTTTATTTAATGAAAAAACGCAAGAGTTTGATAGTTTTGTACTAGAAAAAGTATATTTTAGATTTTCTGAAAGCACGAGAATGACCGAGAATGGATTAATAAGGACAAGCCAAGGTAATATAATAATTCCAAACAAATATGCTAAAATAAACGGAATAAAAGCAATAGATAAATATGATAAAGATAATGTATTAAGTTCTGTTTTAGAAGGAATGTTAAAAAGAAAAAAGTGGAATCTAAAAGATAAGAGCTTTGTAGTAGAGGGCAACGTCAATGACATAGAATATACAGAATTATTAAAAAATTTTAGAGTATTCAGGATAACAAGTGTTGCAGATAACCGAAAAGGTGGTTTGCAACATTTAAAACTAGGAGTTGAAGAATAGTGGTATTAAATATCAAATTTAAATTAAATAGTATAAATAAAATACTAAAAGACCACGAATTACAAGAAGATGGAAAAGTAAATGAATTTTTAAGAGATACTGTTTATAGATTATCTGAACCATATACTCCTAATGACAATGGAATATTATATAAACAAGTAGTTTATCCTAACAATCATAGTATAAAATATACAGTTCCATATGCACATTATATGTATAAAGGAAAAGTTGCAGTAGGTTCAAGTAGACCTAAAGGAATAAAAAGAGTTATAAGCAATCAACCTTTAAAATATCAAGGAGCACCTAAAAGAGGCGCTGAATGGGATAAAAGAATGATGAACGATCGAAGAAAAGATGTTATAAGAGATATACAAAATTATATAAAAGGCGGAGGTAAGTAATGGAAGAAGAAAATTCAAAAATGGAATTAATCAAAGAATACATGGAAACTTGTCCATTGTTAGATGGAGGAAAAATAAACGTAGATTATTTAGATGATAAAATTTATTCATATTCAATTGATAAAAGCCCAGTACAACCTAAAATAAAAAATTTTAATGATGGTTTTGGTGGAAAATATCAAATAGCTTTTGATTTTTCAGTTCAGTTACCTTTAAGTCCACAAATAATTAACAATTTAACAAATTCAAAATTCGGAGAAGACTTCATAGAATGGATAGAAACACAAAATAGATTAAGAAATTTGCCTAAGATAGACGGAGCTTTTTCAATAGAATGTACAAGTCCAAATTATGTTTTACAAAAAACTAATACACAGGCGATATATATTATTCAAATGAATTTCACATATTATGAGCTATCTTAACAGGTAGCTCTATTTTTTTATAAGGAGGAATAAATAATGCAAGTATATAATAGAGCGGATATAGTTAACTTTATGAATACAGGAACATCTCAAAATCCAGTATTTACAAGAATGCAGGGGTTTACAGCAGGAGGAAAAGAATTAAATCCTACAACTTATGCTAGAAGATATATTGATGAACAAAATGAAAGAGAAAGTACAACAGGATATTCTCCAAATATTCCATATACATTTGATAGAATTGTAGGAAATGCAGTACACGAAAAAGTAGCAAAAGTTCATGATGATGAATTGGTTGGAGAAACTGTTGAAATATTAACAGTAAACATGCTAACAAAAGAAGCTAGATTAAGAAGCTATGACATAAATCCTGATACTGATGGAGATTCAACAGATGCTTATACATATTCTGGAAACTTCCATGCAATTGGAAAATTCACAAAAGGAACAGCAGAAGTAGCAGCGAATGGATTAACAGCAACTTTCAGTGAGGAACAAGAAGAAAACAATCAAGAAGAAAACAATTAAAAGGCAGGTATAATCTTGCCTTTTAATAATTGGAGGGAATTATGAATATTAAAGGTATAGAAATTGATTTTGATTTTTTAGATGCTGATAATGTTGAGAAATTTGAAACAGAAGCTAAAAAAGTAATAGAAAAAACAGAAAAAAAAGAAATAGTAGAATTAAGCTACGCAGAAGCATTAAGAAAAGAATGTGAAATAGTAGAAGATTTTATTGATAATGTTTTTGGAAAAGGAATATCTGAGCAAATATTTAAAGGAAAGCATAATTTAGGAGAACATATACAAGTATTTCAACTAATTGTTGATGAGAAAAATAAGAAACAAGAAGAATTAGAGAAAATTATGAGTAGATATTTACCTAGAAAAGAAGAAAGAAGAAGAAAATAATGTTGTTATTAGATAAACTTCCAAGTTATACTCCTTCAGGATTAAAGATACGAAACGATTTTAGAGAAAGCATAAAATTTGAATTACTAATGCAAGATAATAGAATAGAAGATACTGATAAAATAGCGATTGCATTAAATTTATATTATTATGAAGTGCCATATAATATTGAAAAAGCCATAGAAGAAATGTTATGGTTTTATAGGTGTGGAAAAGAATTAAAGACTAGTCAAAATACAGAAAGAGAGAATAAGCAAATTTATAGCTATGAATTTGATGATGAACTAATATATAGTGCATTTAAAGATCAATATAATATAGATTTAAATTCTATCCATTTTTTGCATTGGTGGAAATTCAAAGCATTATTTGAAGGTTTAAAGGAAGATAATAAAATAGTTGAAATAATGGGATATAGGGCAGTAGATTTAAGCAAAATAAAAGATAAAGATGAAAAAGCACGTTATAAAAAACTAAAAAAAGTTTATGCCTTACCTGATATGAGAACTCAAGAACAGAAAGAAGCTGATTTTGGTAGAGCTTTTTGGTAGTGTCGAATTATGTCGAAAATAAAACGTTGATTTTTGGCAATATTTGTAATATACTTTGTTCAAGGAGGGGAGTATATGAAAGATAAATCAATTATAAAACAGTGGTGGTTTTGGTTAATTGTAATATTAGTAATATTAGTATCACCTAGTATAATAAAAGGATTTACGGAGGGAATTACTGAAGAAAGAAAAGTTGAATATACTGTTAATAATGATTATATTGTTAATTCAAAAGCTAAAGAATATTTTGAAAAACTATGTGAATTGAATAACATTGAAAAGACCGAACCTATAGAAATGGGAGATAGTTGGAATTATGAAAGTTCAAACGAAACAACTAATATTCAAGTAAATAGCAATAAAGAAACAGACGAAATATATTATATAAAAATAATGGCATTATCAGAAGTTAATGAACAAGATTTTTTAAATGCTTGTGAATTAGAATACAAATACAACGATGTTGAACAAGCAAAAAAATGGGTAAAAACTAATTTAAGAAGCAATGCTTGGAATACGATTAGTTTTATGCATTTTAGATTAACGGAAGAAAAGAATAATACAATGTTAGAAATATATACTCTTCATGGCAAAGACCATGAAAAAGAACAAGAAAAAGAATCAGTAAAATAATAATAAATAAAAAAATAAGTATCAGAGAAATCTGGTACTTTTTTTGTGTGCAAAAAGAGGTGAGAAAATGTCAGATGGTTCAGTAACAATAGACACAAAATTAGATAATAGTGGATTAAAAAGTGGACTAAGTAAATTAGGAAGTATAGCAAAAACTTCACTAAAAGGAGTAGGAATAGCAGTTGGCACAGTTGCAACTGCATTTGCTGGAATAGTAACTGAAAGTGTTAAAGCTAGAGGAGAGATAGAGCAGTCTATTGGTGGTGTAGAAACACTTTTTAAGGAAAGTGCAAACAAAGTAATTGAAAACGCAAATAAAGCATTCAAAACAGCTGGTATGAGTGCAAACGAATATATGCAAAATGTTACATCTTTTAGTGCTTCTTTATTACAGAGTGTTGCGGGAGATACAAAAAAAGCAGCGGATATAGCTGATATGGCAATGATAGATATGTCAGATAATGCCAATAAAATGCGGAACTTCTATGGAAGCTATAACTGTGGCATACCAACGGTTTTGCAAAACAAAATTACACGATGCTCGATAACTTAAAATTACGGTTATGGGCGGAACTAAATCAGAAATGGAAAGACTTTTAAAAGATGCTAAAAAAATAACTGGAATAAAATACAATATTAACAATTTAAGTGATGTATACGAAGCAATACATGTTATTCAGAAAGAATTGGGGATAACAGGTACAACAGCAGAAGAAGCAGAAAAAACTTTAACAGGAAGTTTTTCTGCATTAAAAGCATCATGGAATAATTTTCTAAGTGGAGCTGGAGATTTAAGTCAAGTTGTTTCAAGTGTAGACATTGCATTTGAAAATATATTAAGAATAGTTAATGATGCAATACCTTCAATTATAAACAATATATCTGAATCATTACCAGATATACTTAAATTAGGAACAGAAATTTTATTTAAAATAATAGAAGGAATAACAAATAATTTACCAAGTTTAGCAGAAACTGCATTAACAGTAGTTGAAAATTTACTTAATGGTTTAATAGATAATTTACCTAAAATAATTGAAGCTGGGATAAAAGTTGTAGCACAATTAATTTCTGGGATTGCTAAAATGATGCCAACTTTAATTCCACAAGCAGTAAATTGTATTATAACGATAGTTGAAGGTTTGTTAGATAATCTTGATTTATTAATAGATGCAGGATTAGAGTTAATTACAGCACTAACTAATGGGATAATAGATGCAATGCCTAAATTAATTGAAAAAGCGCCAGAAATAATCGAAAAATTATTTAATGCTTTTGTAAAATGTTATCCCAAAATAATAACAGCAGGTGCAGAATTGGTTGGAAATTTAATAATGGGAATAATTGGTTCAGGAGCTAAATTATCAGAAATAGGACCAAATTTAATGAAAGTTATAAACGATGGTTGCTTACAAGCGTTTATTGCAATTAAAAGTTGTGGTATTTATTTAGTACAAGGTTTATGGAATGGTATACAAGAAAGAGCAAATTGGGTAAAAGAAAAAGTTAGTGGATTTGCTCAAAACATATTAAGTAATATGAAAAATTCTTTAGGTATACATAGTCCATCAACATTGTTTAGAGATCAAGTAGGAAAATATATTGCATTAGGAGTAGGAGAAGGTTTTGAAGATAACATCTCTAAAGTATACAAACAGATGAAATCAGCGGTAAATTTTGAAACACAAAGATTAAGTGCTAAATTAAGTACAACAGCAACAATGAGTAAAGTTTTAACAGCAAATATAAATGTAAATGGAAATGTAGACATGGATTCTACTAGAGTAGGAAGATTAGTAGCCCCAAGTGTAGCAAAAACAATAAAGGCAGGTGGATTAGCTTGATAAGATTAGTTTATAACAATAAAGCATTTAAAATACTAAATGAATATAATATAACAAATAGTAGTAAAGATGTAACATTTAATGATATAACAATAGATTTTACGGGTTATACACTTGCTGATACACCATTAAAGTATCAAGAAGTACAAATAAAAGAGTGTGCAGATAACGAGGACATATTTACACAAGGAAAAGTAAAATTCTTTGGATATGTAGATGATTTTAAATTTGGAAAGATGAAACTAGAAAATGAAGATAGAAAGCTTACTATAACTTTATTAAGTCCTCGTAAATTAGCAACATTACGTTCTACATCTATAATAGGAACATATAGGTTAGATAAAGCGATAGAAAGAATATTTGAACCTTTAATTAATGATGGGTTTATAATAAGTGAATTGAATGTACCTGATAGTCAAATTTTGATGTCTTACATAGTACAACCTATTGAAACTATAATGAATAACATTAGTAAGAAGAAGAATTTATTTTGGACCATAGACGAGAACAAAAATATAAAAGTAAATTCTTTAGATTATTTATTTGGACAGAATGTTGCCAAAACAATAGATAACGTAAAAAAAGAAAAAGGATTATTAGATATAGTACCTCAAATACTTGCTACAGATTATGCTAATGTGATCAATATAAAAAATGCAAGGTTAATATTTAGGAATACAACAACAGTAGTTAATAATGCAGTAAATGAATATGGGGGATTTCCAATAATAACTTTGCCTAAGACAATAAAAAAAGGCGATATAATAGAATTTAATTATCCTGTAAGTCTAAGTAAAAGAATAGGAAAGCAATTATATGAAGAAAAAGACCAAAATTTTTATGAGTTAATTACACTACTAGAAATAGTTACAAATAATTTTCATTTGGAAATTATGTACAATATGATGACAGATAGTGTACAAACAACAATGACAGGCGGAACAGTAACATATTCTAATCAAGATGGCTCAGAAGGAACAATAGTGCTACAGAAAGATAGTTTCTTTAGCGATTTAATTATAGGATTTAAATATAATGGAGAAAACACAACGCAAATAACAAGTGTAGGTTCTGAAAGTGCATTAAGATATGTAACAATGAAATTTATGTATTCTGCAGAAATTGAGAAACTAAAGGGAATAATAAGTGAAACAGGTCAAATAGAAAAGTCTGTAGATTTAAATGAAACTTGGTTTACTTTACCTGAGCTAACTAATTATGCAAGAAGTATGTTAGTAGAGAATACGAACAATATAAATGCTGTAGTTTTAGAATATGATGAAGACCAGAGATCAAAAGTAGGGGATTTGGTAGAGATTAATCTACCAAATTTTTATGTGCAGGGAAAGTTCGCAGTAACGAAAATTCAATACAGATATACAAATGAATTAGAACAAAACTGGAGAATAACACTTCAAAATTCAGATATAGTTAGTTCTTACATAGATATATTCAGACCAGAACAAACTCAAGAAACAGATACACAAGAGTACAGCTTAATTATAAGTGAATTTACAGAAGAAAAATTGCAAGAAACACACATTGTTGAGGAGGTTCAAGATGAAGATTAAAAATGATTATATAATAATAAATAAAGGAAAAAAGCAAATTAAATTACATAATCTAATTCTAAACAAATATATAGAACAAATTATATCAAATCAAATGGAAATAGATGCCGATTTAAGACATTCTTTATTAATGAGTGAAGTCTATATAAAATTTGATAATGAATTATCTTTTGACGCAACCTCAATATTAAGTGAAAGTGATTTTGATTTAAAAGCACATTATTATACTATGAATGATGATATAACCCCAACACAAGCAGTATTTAACTACTTTTACAAAACTGATAGTACACCATATAATGTATTCGATATAAGTTTACAGCAATTTATATCTGATTTATCTGCATACTTTGGAAAGAAAATAACTGCTATAGGTTTTGGAGAGATATTTCAGAACACAGACATAATATATGCTTGTGTTGATACTTCCAAATATAATATATACTTAGAAGCGGAAGATGAAATATTCTCAGTAGCAAGAAGAGATATATTATCTACAGATATGCTATTTTATTGTTCAAATAAGGCCATAAAAGGTTCGTTACATTTATGTAATGGGCAATTTCATTATGACAATGATAGATTTATGGATTATACATATATAGCAATACTTGAAAGTGTAGGATTAAGTACAACTATATTTAATATGGATATAGAAACTAAATTAACACCATATAATACACATTTAGATTTAACAGAATTAAATAAAATAAAAATAAATGATGAATTTACGATCGAGTATAAATCAGATGGTTTATTTCCTGCAAGTGATATATATCCAGCTTTAGACATATACCCTGCAAGGATAATTGAAGAACCTTTATATCCAAGTTTGGATATATATCCAGGGGAAGAACAATATATGTTAGAAGTGCCTTATCAGTACATACAACTAAAATACCAAATTTATAAAATGGATACAATTGAAGGAACTATAACAAGAACAGATGATTTTTACTTGTTAAGTAAAAGAATCGAAAATAATCAAAAAATAAAAATGAATATAAATTACGAGAGAGCTTAAAGGCTCTCTTTTTGATTGGAGGAAATTATGGAAAAGATAAACTGGATAAATGGACAAGCAGGAGGAACACCACTTTCAGCAGAAAATTTAAATCAAATGCAAGACAATATTGAAGAAGCGATAGATGAAGTAGATGATAAATTAAATTATTCTACAACTGAAACATGCGTTAGAGAATGGATAGATGGAAAATCGTTATATATGAAAGTTGTAAATTTAGGAACATTACCTAACAATGACACAAAAGCTGTAGCACACGGTATACAAAATTTAAGAAGAATTGTTAAATTAGAAGGGTTTGCAGGAAGTAGTTTAAACAAAGGAGGTATAACACTTCCACACGCTACTAACACACCAATAGCATTATATGCAGATGATACAAATGTATCAGTAAAGACGACTAGTGATGCAACAGGATATACAGAAGCTTATGCGTTTGTATATTATACAAAAACAACAGATTAGGAGGGCTTAAATATGGAGAGTATAACATTAGGTCAAATAGCTGGAGCAATAGCATTATTAGCAACTATTGTAGGAGCATTTGTAACAATATATAAATTTATAACATCGCATATATCCAATAGATTTGACAAGATAGAAAAGCGATTAGATGTATTAGAGGAAAAAGATAAAAAACAAGATAAAGAAATACAAGAGAGCAAAGAAGAAAGGCATTTGTTATTACAAGCTCAATTGGCTTGCTTAAAAGGACTACAAGAGCAAGGTTGTAATGGACCTGTAACACAAAGTATAAATGATATAGAAAAATATTTAATGAAAAAAACTCACGAATAAAGGAGGGGGAAAAATGAGAGATATAGAACTAACAGTAAATTCAGAAACAGGATTTGTAACAACTGGGAAAAACTATGCAATTAAACAAGAGAACTTACAAAGAAAGATAATCTATAAATTTAATGGAGAATTTGTTGATGGAACAGCATACTTATGTGTAAAGAAAGAAGATGGAGTAACAGGAAAAATCCAAATGACAAAGAATGGAGAACAATATGAATTAGTAATAAAAAATGGATTAGTAAGTAATACAAGAAGTATACTAATAAACATAAAGATAGTACAAGCTGGAAGTGAAAATAATGTTCCTGTATTTGTAAGTACAGTAAGTCAAATAAAAATAGAAGATACAATACAAGCAGATATGGATATGATAGATTATTACCCAGACTGGCACGACAGTATAGAAGGGTTAATAGCAAACAAAGTAGACAAAGAAGAAGGAAAAAGTTTAATAGCAAATAGTGAAATAGAAAGACTAGCAGACGTGCATAATTATGATGATACAGAAGTTAAAGCAGATATTTCAAATATAGAAGCAGAACAAACAACACAAAATACAGCAATAGGAAATTTAAGAACAACAAAAGCAGATAAAAGCGAGATACCAGATGTAAGTGCATTTATAGACAAAGATGTAAATAATTTAACATATTATACATTAAAAACAAGCACAGGAAGTTTAATTGATTTAGAAATAAATACATCTACTTATGTAGTAACATTAAAACTAAAAGACATAGATGGAAATGTAATAAGCACAGATACAATAGATTTACCATTAGAAACAGTAGTAGTTGGTGGTAGATATGACAGTATAACTAAAAAAGTAATATTAACACTAGAAAATGGAAACACAGTAGAATTTAGTGTAGCAGATTTAGTAGCAGGATTACAAAGTGAAATAACAAGTACAAATAAACTAGCAAGTGATTTAGTAGATGATACAAACAGTGGAAATAAATTTGTAACACCAAGTGAAAAACAAACTTGGAACGGTAAATATACTAAACCAAATGGAGGAATACCAAAAACAGATTTAGAAAGTGCAGTTCAGAACAGTTTAGGCAAAGCAGACACAGCATTACAAGAACATCAAAGTTTAGCAGACTACGTAAAAAATACGGATTATGGAACTTACAATAAAGCTGGAGTATTAAAACCAAGTAATGCCTTAAGAATTTCTGAATCAAGTGGAGAAGTTTCAGTAGCGGTAAGAACATTAGCACAATATCTTACAGAGCAAAATGGAATTTTCATAGGAAAAGGAACACTAGAAAATGTCTTAACGCAATATAGTAAAACTGTAGAACTAACACAAGCACAATATGACGCATTAGAAACAAAGGACGAAAACACATTATACATAATAAAGGAGGCATAGATATGATATTAAGAGATGCCTTAGATACAAGACGAGGAACGGCACAGAGAAATAAAATATACAAAGGTACATATAAGGTATGGGATAGAAACAAAATAGCTTTAGAGGGGTATTGTAAGCAGAAGACAACAGAAGGAAGAAACTTATTAGATATATCTTTAGAAAATACAACATTAAACGGAGTTGACATAGCTTATGATGAAAAAACAGGAATATTAACGCTTAATGGAACAGCTACTTCATCAGGAACTTTAAGTGTAAGGAATACAGATTTTCTTACATTATTAGGAGGTTTTAGTTATACTATTTCTTTAAGAGTAGTAAGTGGAAGTTATACACATAATACACAAGAAGTAGAGAGTTCGAGTATACAAATTTGGAAAAAATGGAACAAAAATTTCCAAGCATTTTTTAGTAATATAGTAAATAATTTTTTCACTCAAACCAGAAATTTAACAGAAGATGTTATTTATGATGCACTTCAAATTAAGGTCGCTGTAGGAGATGTATTTAATGATTTCAAAATACAAGTTCAACTTGAAAAAGGAGCAACATATTCAGAATTTGAACCATACACAGGCGGACAACCTAGTCCAAACCCAGACTACCCACAAGAAATAGAAGTAATGCAAGGTAGACAGGTTGTAAATATAAAAAACAATAATTATTGTTTTACAAAAGCAAGTGATTGGAAAATAGGTCAGTATAATATGGAAGGAGCAATAGATGATACTTCAACTATTGGACTTAAAAGAATAAGATTAAATGGTTTAATACCTGTGCCACAAGATACGCAATTGTATTTTGATACGTTTTTAAATCCATATCAATTGATTATTAGAGGATATGATAATAATAAAAATTTTGTTGGAAGTTATGGAGCCGTTCCTAATAAAACAATATTGAATACAAGTGGCAGAGGAATAAAATATTTAGGAGTTTCTATATTTAATTCTAGTGGAGAAGAAACTACAGGACAAACCATATTAGATAAAATCCAAAGTGGAGAAATAAAACCATTTATATGTTTAAATTCGGAAGAAGATAAAAGCTTTAAGCCATACAAAAACGAGCAGTACACAGTAGATTTAAAGAGTAAGAATTTGTTTGATGTAAATGATGTTAGAACTCAAAGCGGGCATACTTCATTAGATAGTGAAGATTATGTAACGATAGAATATGATAATTCTAATGGTTCTGCTAAAATATATCAAAATTATTTTACCAATGTTAATAAAGAATTAAAAACTGGTACTAAATATTATCTAATATTTCAGGTAAAAGCGGTATCTGGAGATGGAAGTTTTTATGCTACAAGTGTATATCAAAAAGATTCTCAAGTTTCAGCAAATACTATATATAGATTTAAAGATTTAACAGCAAATCAAACAATAGTTAGAGAGATAACAACAATAAATAATTTTGATAATTGCAAAGATATGTTAAGAACATATTGTAGCTTTGAAGTTGGAGAAAAAGGTTCTATAACATTTAGATTATCTGTTTTAGAAGAACAACCAACAGTAGAAAACTTTAACTACGAACCCTACTACGACTACAAACTAGCAGGAATAGGAGATTACAAAGATAACTTCTATACTGACAAAGGTAAATGGTATTTTAAACAGAATATAGGAAAATATTTGGTTAATAATGATTTAGAAAGTAATGGAGAACAAACAAATAGAATTTCATTATTAACACCAATTTTGAATGTTATTCCTAATAACTCTACAGCACAGTATAAATCTAATTTAATGCTAGGAGATATAACAAATGATACTGGAATGAATGGAACTACAGGTAGTAAAAAAATACGAGTAGTATTATCAAAAGAATATGCTAGTAACCATAGTGAAGCTTCTACATTTTTGACAAATAAAAAAATGCAAATATATTTTCCTTTTGAAATACCAACAGTAACAGAAGTACCAAGTACATACACAACATTAATAAATCAATTAAACGCATTGTATCAAGCAATGTAGAAAGACACCTGGTAAAATGTCAAGATAAAAATTTAAAAAAATTAAATTTTTTTGTACATTGATAATATAAAAAGGGTTCACTTAATAAACCTATCACAAATACATATTACAACGAATATACGTTCGTGATAAGCGGAGAGG
>JAFRDD010000155.1 GCA_017404025.1 Clostridia bacterium | reverse complement strand
GCCTATCTTGCCTTCCATTGAGCCTATCTTGCCTTCCATTGAGCCTATCTTGCCTTCCATTGAGCCTATCTTGCCTTCCATTGAGCCTATCTTGCCTTCCATTGAGCCTATCTTGCCTTCCATTGAGCCTATCTTGCCTTCCATTGAACCTATCTTGCCTTCCATTGAGCCTATCTTATCTTCTAATACGGACATTTTTTCATCGAATCTTTCAGTAATTCTTTGCTCAAAAGCTAATAAAAATTCTTTTATTTCTTCATTCATATGTTATATTTCACCTCCTTCTGCCTTTATTTTCATTTTAAATCTAGTAAACACGATATTTAAACACTTGAAATATAAACTTTTTGAATAAATTTTTTTGCTAATTCTAAGTTGATAAAAGATTTAAAATATAAATGAATTATACAGTAATTTAAAAATTAAAGCAATAGGTTTATAATAATTTTCACATAAATTTCACAATTATTTTTTCAAAAAGGACCGTCCCTTTTGAAAAACTTTTGAAAAACTTTTGAAAAACTTTTTAAAAACTTTTGAAATTTTTTTGGATAAAGACCGTCTCTATTGAAATAAATTTTGATTTATGCTAAAATTTATGCTAAAATCGAAATATTAAAAAAGAAAAGGAGAAAAAAAATGAGTTCACTACCTGATTTAATTAAATATGTTATAGTAACACTAATTAGTATGGTTCCAATTGTAGAATTAAGAGGTGCTATACCTATTGCTGAAAGCTTAAGTTTAAATATTTTTGTATACTATCCATTAGCAATTATAGGCAATATGCTTCCTGTTCCATTTATATTTCTTTTTGCAAGAAAAGTTCTTGAATGGGGAAAAGATAAAAAAGTTATTGGCAAATTTTTTACATGGTGCTTAGAAAAAGGTGAAAAAGGCGGTAAAAAATTAAAGAAAACTGCTGGGAACACCGGAATATTTATTGCTTTACTTCTATTTGTAGGTATTCCTCTTCCAGGAACTGGCGCTTGGACAGGAACACTTGCTGCAAGTTTCTTGGATTTAGATTTTAAAACAAGTATAATAGCAGTATCCCTTGGAGTTTTACTTGCAGGAATTATAATGTCTCTTGGAAGTAAAATTGTTTCTATTTTAGGTTGGCCTGGTTTAATAGCTATTATAGCTGTTATAATTATTGCTATTACAGTTTCAATACTCATAAAAAAGAAAAAAGAAAAAAATAAATAATCAAAAGATGATTTTAAGGTTCACCCTCAAAATCATCTAATTTTTTGTCTAACATATTCATATAACATAATTCCAGTCGCAACTGAAGCATTCAAACTTTCTGTTTTTCCAATCATTGGAATCTTTACTTTTTTATCTGCTAATTCTTGTATTTCTTTCTTTACTCCATTTGCTTCATTTCCTATAACAATTACCTTTTGTTTATAATCTATATCATAAAAGCTCTTTTCTGTTTGAAGAGACGTTACAACTATTTCAAATTTATTTTTCTGTAGTTGTTTTAAACTTTGTACCAAATTTTCACACTCTATTACTTTTACTCTAAAAATTGCTCCCATAGTTGACCTTACAACTTTAGGGTTAAAAGCATCTGCGGTTCCTTTTGAAACCAATATTTGTGTTAATCCTACACTATCTACAGTTCTAAGAATTGTTCCTAAATTTCCTGGATCTTGAATATCATCAAGTGCAACTATTATTTCTTGAGAATAATCAATTTCTGTTTCACTAGAATTTTTACTTACAATTGCTAATATTCCTTGCGGATTCACAACTTCTGTTAGTATATTAAATACATTTCTTGTTACATATACACATTCATATTTTGCAATTTCATACATTAAATCTTTTGGAATTGTACCAGACTCCTCACAATCTTCACATATAATAATTTGTCTTATATTAATTTTTTCTTGAATAGCCTCTTTTATTAATTTGATACCTTCAATTAAATACTCATTATTATTATCTCTATATTTTTTATCTTTTAATTTCTTAACATGTTTTATAAATTCATTATCTTTACTTGTAATTTTTTGCATTTTAATCCCTTTCTAACACTATACTATAAAAAAGAGAAGCCTGAGAACCTTCAGGCAAAATGTCTTCTGGTTCTCGGCTTTTTAGTTTACAGTGCGCACATTTTATTTTTACACTTTGCTGCCTCCAGAGTTCCTCTCATTTTGAGGTAACTCTTCTTATCTTGAGAAAAGATTGAGCACATAAACTCATCAAATCTCTTCTTAGAAACCTGCCAGACTTTTAAAGCCTCTTCCAGAGAGCACGAAGTGTAAACTACTCTCTGAAAAGCCATATACGGTCTGTTCTTAAGAAGCTGATACTTCTTCGAGTCCATATAGCGAAAATTTTCATTTATATTCCGCTGAATACAACCCGAAGATACCCCCCATTCTTTTGCCGCTTCTGCGTACGTTCTGCCTTCAAGCATAAAATTTGCTACGCTTGTAATCTCATTTTTTGTCACACTATCACCCTCCTAGGCATTTATTATTCACATTATAACATCTTTTCGAGTATTTTTCAATATTTTCAAAAATTGAATTACATAATTTAGCAATTCTTTTTCACTTTTATAATTCATATTAGCTGTTAACATAGTTTTTATACCTGGAGAAAATTTAATATCTTTATAATATTTCAAAAATTCGTTAATGTCATAATCAAATTTTCCACTTTCAAATGTTAATAACAATTTATCTTGTTTTTGTGCAACTTTTGAAATATTTAAGTCCTTACATAAATATTTTATTCTTGCAATATCTATCAAACTTTCTAATTCTTCTGGCATATTTCCAAATCTGTCGATAATTTCATCTATAACATTTCCAATATCTTCTTCATTTCTACATAATGCAATATTTTGATAAACTTCAATTTTTTGTGACGAATCTTGTATATAACTTTCTGGTATATAACTTGTTACATTCAAATCAATTTGAACATCTATTTCTTCTTCAGTTTTAATACCTTGCATTTCTTTTACAACTTCATCTAGTAATTTGCAGTATGTTTCATACCCTACCTGTTCTAAATGTCCAGATTGAATCTCACCAAGAAGACTTCCTGCTCCTCTTATTTCTAAATCTCTCATTGCTATTTTAAATCCTGAACCGAACTCTGTAAATTCTTTAATTGCTTTTAATCTCTTATCAGCAATCTCTGTTAATAGTTTATCTCTTTTATATGTTATATATGCATATCCTTGTCTATCTGCTCTTCCTACTCTTCCACGTATTTGATACAATTGTGCCAATCCCATTCTATCTGCATTTTCAACAATAATTGTATTAGCATTTGGTATATCTATTCCAGATTCTAAAATAGTTGTACATACCAAAACATTTGAATTTCCTTCTACAAAATCTTTCATTATTTCTTCTATTTTAGAACCAGTCATTTGTCCATGAGCAAATGTCACTTTTGCTTCTGGTACTAATCTTGATATTTCATTTGCTTTTCTTTCAATATGTTCAACATTATTAAATAAATAAAATACTTGACCGCTTCTTTCTAATTCTTTTATTATCGCTTCTCTTATTACTTCTTCATCATACTCTAAAACATATGTCTGAACAGGTTTTCTATTATGTGGTGGTTCGTAAATAACAGACATATCACGAACTCCAACAATAGACATATGCATTGTTCTTGGAATAGGTGTCGCTGTCATTGTTAAGACATCAACACTCGTTTTATATTGTTTAATTTTTTCTTTATCTCTAACTCCAAATCTATGCTCTTCATCAATTATTAATAGACCTAAATCTTTAAATTCAACGTCTTTACTCAATAACCTATGTGTTCCAATAACAATATCTACTTCACCCAATTTCAATTTTCTAATAACTTCATCTTGATATTTCTTAGTTTTAAATCTATTTAAAAGTTCTACCCTTATTGGAAAATCTTTCATTCTCTCTTTAAATTCTTGATATTGTTGAGAAGCTAAAACAGTAGTTGGTGCTAAATATGCAACTTGTTTTTGATCCATAACAGCTTTAAAAGCTGCTCTTATTGCAACTTCAGTTTTTCCATAACCTACATCCCCACAAAGTAATCTATCCATAGGTTTGACTGCTTCCATATCACTTTTTACTTCTTCGATACATCTTAATTGATCATCAGTTTCTGTATATGGGAATTTTTCTTCAAATTCGCTTTGCCAAGGAGTATCTGGGCTAAATGCAAAACCTTTTGTTTTTTCTCTTTTGGCATATAACTCAATTAAATCTTTTGCAATTTCTTTCAAATTTTTCTTAACTTTTGCCTTCGTATTTTCCCATTCTTTGCTACCTAATCTATTAATTTTGGGATTAATAGAATCTCCACCGATATATTTTCTAATTGAATCTAATTGATTTGTAGGAACATACAAAATATCTTCATTTAAATATTTAATTTTTATATAATCTTTTGTTGTATTATCTGCAGTAATAGTATTTACTCCAATATAAATTCCTATTCCATATTGTTTATGTACTACATAATCTCCAACTTTTAAATCTGCAAAAACTACTTTTTCTCCTTCTTTAAAAGCTGCACTTTGCAATTTTCTTTTTACCTTACTTCCGTCAATTAAATCATCTGCTTCAATTACAACTTCATCAATTTCAAAACATTGGAATCCTGTTGAAATTTTTCCTATTCCAATTGTTACAATTCCTTCGCTTGACTTTACTATAATTGTTTGATTTAATTTTTCTTCTATATTACATATAATCTCTTCTTTTTCTAATAAATCTTTTAATTTCTTAGCCTTGTCTTTACTATTTACTAAAATATAAACTTTCTTTTTTTCATTTATATATTTTCTTATATCTTTAAAGAACTCTTCTATTTCACTTTTATAATAATTCACTTCCCTATATTTAAATTCATATTTTTCTGCTTGAAATTTCACTTCAGAATCATTTTTTTGCAAATACAATAACTGTCTATTTGCATTAAATTTTTCTTCTATTTCATCATAATTATAAGCATATCTTATACTATCAGGTATTAATTTTTCCTTTTCTAACAAGCTTTTTTCTAAATTTAAGTTATTCTCCAATATGTTTTTAGATCTTTGTTTTATTTTTGAAACTTCATCTAACACTATTAAATAATCTTTTCTTAGATAATCTAACAAATTTGATTTTTGACTATAAAAGCTTTCAAAATATTTATCTATCTTGCTAATATAATCTCCTTCTCGTATTTGCTCTATATCTAAATCTACTTTTTCTTGTTGTTTTTCTGTATATTCATTATCAAGAATAGTTTGGCAAACTTCTTCTATTGACTTTTCTAAAATATATTCATGTGCAGGATAAATCTCAATTTTCTCCAATGTTCCAATTGACCTTTGGCTTGAAATACTAAAATTTCTTATAGAGTCAACTTCATCTCCCCAAAATTCAATTCTCACTCCACTACTTTCAGTTTGCGAAATATCGAGAATTCCACCTCTTATACTAAATTGACCTTTTCCTTCAATCATGTCAGCTCTTGAATATCCTAAATTCGTTAGCTGTCTTTTAATATCTTCTAAATTATAAATTTCTCCCATTTTAAATTTGATTATATTCTTATATAATACTTCTTCGCTAGGAATTTTTTGCATTAAAGCTTCAATAGTAGTTACAACAATTAAATTGTTTTTGCTAACAATTTTATTTAGTGCTTCAATTCTTTCATAAGGTAAGTCTTTGCTTTCTACTACATAATCATAAGTTACTACTTCTTTTTTTGTGAATAATACTGCTTTGTCTGAAAAATATCTTAAATCTTCATATATTTTTTTGGCTTGTATTTCATTGTATGTTACAAGACAAATTGGCTTTTTATTAAATTCATTTATAGCTGTTATAATTTGTGAAATCCCCACGTCAACTAAGCCCGATATTGCTATCGGACTTCTTTTATTTTCTATCTGTTTTGCTAAATCTACGAACTTTGGATTCTTTCCAAGTTCTCCTATTATTGCGTTCATTCAATCTGCTCCTTTTTTATACTTTCATCAGATTTTCATCAGGGACGGTCCTTTTTGAAAATTTTCGTATTTTTTTCAAAAAGGACCGTCCCCCTTGAAAATTTTTAAAAATTACATCTTAACAACTAATTTGTCAATTTTAGAATGAATATACTTTTCAAGTTTTCCCATAAAAACTTCTGGCTTTATCTCTTCTTTAGCAACCATATCTAACCCTTTTTCCCAGCTCGCTGTTAATTTAGGATTTAGCATATCTGGCATAGACATATATACTATATCGTAAATTGTTTCACCTTTTAGTGTTGGTGTTATTATTTGGGTCTTTGAATTTATTTCTATATACTTTATTTTTTCTAATTTTTTCATAATTTCTGCACGAGTAGCAGAAGTTCCTATTCCTGCACCTTTTATCTGTTCCCTTAATTCTTCGTCTTCTATTAATTTTCCTGCATTTTCCATTGCCAAAATAATTGAACCAGAATTATATCTGGAAGGTGGCGAAGTTTCAGCATCTTTTATTTCAAAATTATTAACTTCAATTTCTTGTCCCTTTTTCAAATTTTTCAAAATATCTAAATTTGTGTTTTCCTGATCTTTATCCACATTTTGTTCATTTTCTGTGGATTCTTGTTCTTGTTTTTTATTAACTGGTCTTAATATTTCTAAATATCCTTCTTTTACACAAACCTTTCCACTAGCATAAAAAGTTTCATTTTCAATATTTACAGTAACCTGAACCTTATTAAATTCTGCTGGTGGATAAAAAATAGCTAAAAACCTTTTTACTATTACTTTGTAAATTTTCTTGTGTAAATCTGGCAATTGACTATAATTTTCAAATCCTTGTCCTGTAGGAATAATTGCATAATGGTCAGTAATTTTACTATCATTCACATACTTTGTTTTAACTAAATTATTTGTAGGATACTTTTCATCAACCATTTTTTTTATATATCCTTGAACTTCTTCATCTTGAAAATTTTTTGCTAATCCATTTAAATTTTTTGAAATTTCTTTTGCTACTGCAGTTGATAAAACCCTTGCATCTGTTCTTGGATATGTAACTAATTTCTTTTCATACAAATTTTGTATACATTCCAGTGTTTCATCTGGCTTAATTTTAAACAGTTTCGTACATTGATTTTGAATTTCTGCTAAATTGAACAAAAGAGGTGCATTTTCTTTTTGTTTTGATTTTTTTAACTCAGTTATAATAGCTTTTTTACCAGCTAAACTTTCAATAAACTCTTTTGCATCATCTTCTTTTTTTAAGCCAGCTTCATTATATAGCTTTGGAGATTCAAATAATACAGATTTTTCATTTACTTTCCATTCTGCCTTAAATGAAGATTTTTCATCGCCAAATTCACCAATTACTTTATAATATTTAGTTTTAACAAAATTTCTTATTTCTCTTTCACGACTTACTATCATCCCTAAAACACAAGTCATAACACGTCCAACAGAAATCGAAGCCTTATCTTCATTTATTTTACTAGCCAATCTTCTTCCATAAATAATTGAAAGTAATCTTGAAAAATTTATTCCTATTAAATAATCTTCTTTAGCTCTTAAATATGCACTATCTGATAAACTATTATATTCAGACAAATCTTTTGCTTCTCTAATTCCTCTTAAAATTTCTTCTTCTGTCTGTGAATCTATCCAAACACGTTTCATTTTGGCATTTGGATTAGGATTTGCCATCATAAAAACCAACCTTTGAATATACTCCCCTTCACGTCCAGAGTCTCCTGCATTATAGATCTCTTTTACATCAACTCTTTGTAATAAACTTTGTACAATATTAAATTGATTTTGCACAGCAGGAATAACCTCATATTTCCATTCTTCTGGAATAAAAGGTAAAGTATCTAATCTCCAAAATTTCAATTTATCATCATATTTTTCAGGATAACTCATTGTTACTAAGTGTCCTACACACCAAGTTATTATCCATTCATCTGATTCTAAATAACCATTTTTTCTATTTGTATTAATTTTAAGTGCTTTTGCAAATTCCATTGCTACTGATGGTTTTTCTGTAATCAATAATTTTTTTTCCATTTTGTGCATCCTTTATTAATTTTTTAATTTGTCTTCAATATATTTTTTAGCTTCTTCATATATATTCTTATACATATCTGCTGTTTCTTTATTTTTAAATTCATATCTATTATAAATTTTTTCTAAATATTCTTTATTCTTTACAATGTTTAATCCATACTCAAAATTAAAATCAAATATATAAGCAAAATGTGCAATTAATATATCCGCTTCGTTTTCTATATTCGCATAATTTATAGTTTTGTCTTCCATAAATCCTCTAAAAACTTCATTAGTAAACTTTTGATCTGTGAAATCTTCAACTCCATAACATGTTTTAGTTTTATCAAATGTTAATATATACAAAATATCAGTTTTATCACTATCTCTTACAATTTTTGCATGGAGCATTTCCCTTTCATTTAGTCCATCTTCTATTTTTGCTCTATTATGGTTCAAAATTGCATTTTTTATAATATTATCATATTGTGAATCTTCTATAAAATTTCTAATTAAATTATCTTCGAATAATAATTTCACACCAAATTCACCATGATTAATGCTTTTTCTATCTACAAATGTATGATATAACCTTATTTGTTCAAATCTCCCTATATCATGTAATAATCCAATTAATTCTGCAAGTTTTATATCTTCTTCATCTAACTGTAAATTTTTAGCTAAATCTCGCGCAATTTTAGATACTCTTTCAATATGAGATATTTTTAACTTTATTTGCAAATCTTCTGGATTATAATTTCTTACATATTCACTAAAAGCTTGTTTTGCTTTTACTATGTCTATCATCACATTTCACCTCTAGTACAAATTCTATCATTTTTATTTATCTATTTCAAGTATATTAAAAATATTTTCAACAGGGACGGTCCTTTTTGAAAATTTTCAAAAAGGACCGTCCCTGTTGAAAAAATTAATTATTTTTTATTGATTTATAAATGTTTTTAGTATATAATATTGCCAGTTTATATTCATACTGAAGGGAGATTTTAATTATGAGCTATAACTTTAAAGAAATAGAAGAAAAATGGCAAAAATATTGGGATGATAATAAAACATTTTATACAGATGTATGGGATTTCTCAAAACCTAAATTCTATGCATTAGACATGTTTCCTTACCCATCTGGTCAAGGATTGCATGTCGGACATCCAGAAGGATATACTGCAACAGATATAATGTCAAGAATGAGGAGAATGCAAGGATATAATGTTCTACATCCTATGGGATGGGACGCTTTTGGACTTCCAGCAGAACAATATGCAATAAAAACTGGAAACCATCCAGCAAAATTCACAAATGAAAACATAGCTGTTTTTAAAAGGCAATTAAAAATGCTAGGATTTTCATTTGATTGGGACAAAGAAATCTCAACTTGTGAACCTGATTATTATAAATGGACACAATGGATTTTTAAGAAATTATATGAAGATGGTCTAGCAAAATTAATAGATATGCCTGTTAACTGGTGCGAAGAACTAGGAACCGTTTTAGCCAATGATGAAGTAATAAATGGAAAAAGTGAAAGAGGTGGGTTCCCTGTTGTTCGTAAAAATATGAAACAATGGGTTTTAGATATTCCAAAATATGCAGAAATTTTACTTGATGGATTAGAAGAATTAGACTGGCCAGAATCAACTAAAGAAATCCAAAGAAATTGGATTGGAAAATCAGTTGGTGCAGAAGTTGATTTTGAAGTTGACGGATTTGATAATTCAAAATTTACTGTTTTTACTACTAGACCGGACACTTTATTTGGTGCTACCTATTGTGTTTTAGCTCCAGAGCATGAGCTTGTTTCTAAAATAACAACTCCTAATAAAAAAGCAGAAGTTGAAGAATATATAGCAAAAGCTGCTTCTAAATCAGACCTAGAAAGAACTGAATTAAACAAGGAAAAAACAGGTGTATTTACAGGAAGTTTCGCAATCAATCCTGTAAATAACAAAAAAATTCCTATTTGGATTTCTGACTATGTTTTAGCAACATATGGAACAGGTGCAATTATGGCAGTTCCAGCACATGATGAAAGAGATTATGAATTTGCAAAAAAATTTGGTATAGAAATAATTCCAGTACTAGAAGGTGGAGATGTTTCTAAAGAAGCATTTATAGGAGATGGAAATCATATAAATTCAGATTTCTTAAACGGATTAAACAAACAAGATGGTATAGACAAAATGATACAATGGCTAGAAGAAAAAAATATTGGTCACAAAAAAATTAATTATAAACTACGTGAATGGATATTTGCTCGTCAACGTTATTGGGGCGAACCAATTCCAATTGTTTATGTTGACGGTGAAATGAAAGTTTTGGCAGATAAAGAATTACCTCTTGTTTTACCAGAACTCGAAGACTATAGTCCTTCAAAAACTGGGGCTTCACCTTTAGAAAAAGCAACAGACTGGGTAAATACAACATTTGATAGCAAACCAGCAAAGCGTGAAACTAGTACAATGCCTGGTTCTGCTGCATCAAGTTGGTATTTCTTAAGATACATTGATTCAAAAAATGATAACGAATTTGCAAATCAGGAATTATTAAAACATTGGTTACCAGTTGACTTATATATGGGTGGACCAGAACATGCTGTTGGACATTTATTATACTCTAGATTTTGGAATAATTATTTATATAATAAAGGATTATCTCCAGTGAAAGAACCATTTGCAAAACTTCGTCACCAAGGAATGATACTTGGACCAAATGGAGAAAAAATGAGCAAATCAAAAGGAAATGTTATAAATCCTGATGATATGGTAAAAGAATATGGAGCCGACTCATTAAGAGTATATGAAATGTTTATGGGACCTATAGATGCTGCAAAACCTTGGGATCCTAATGGTATTGAAGGTTCTAAAAAATTCTTAGACAGAGTTTGGAGATTATATGCCGAATCAAATAAAATACAAGATGCAGAAAATAAAAACTTAGAAAAAGCATATCATTATACAGTGAAAAAAGTAACTAATGATTATGAACAAATGGGCTTTAATACAGCTATTTCTCAAATGATGATTTTTGTAAATACTGTTAATAAAGAAGATGTTTTTCCTAAAGAATATGCAGAAGGATTCTTAAAATTATTAAACCCTATTGCACCTCATATTACAGAGGAGTTATGGAATGTATTTCTTGGTCATAATAAGACAATAGCTTATGAACCTTGGCCTACATTTGATGAAGCTAAAACCCAAAATGATGAAATAACACTTCCAATTCAATTTAATGGAAAACTAAAAGGAACTATACAAATTACAGTAGATGAAGAAGAATCTTCAGTTAAGGAAAAAGTTCACAATGCAATTGTAGATAAATTGGAAGGAAAAACTATTGTAAAAGAAATATATATTAAAAATAAAATTTATAATATTGTTATAAAATAAATGCGGTATCTAATACCGCATTTTTGTAATATAATTGTAACATATATTTAATATTACTGACATACAGTTTTGTTTATAATATAGTATAATATTATAAAGACAAAAACAAAGGAGAAACAAATGAGTATAAGATCTGATTTAAAAAAAGAAGGTATAGAAATAACAAAAGAGTTAAGTTCTGCAACTGTTACAGCTCTTGCGAAAAGCATATCTGAAAAAATATGTATAACTTTTCCAGAATATAATTTTAATCAAGCAGATTTATTCGTAAAATTGTGTAAATTAAAAATGTATATGGCAAAAATGCCTGAAGGAATGGCAGAAGCGAATTATTATCATAAAAATACTTCTATATATTTCAATGATAAAATTGATTTAAATGACATAGAAGAATTTGCAATACATGAATGTATTCATTATTTGCAAGAAGTCAAAGATAAAAAAAATACTTTAGTTAGAATGGGGCTTTCAGAATATAATGGGATGCATATATATGGACTAGGCATAAATGAGGCAGCAGTTCAACTTATGTCCTCAAAAATAATTGGTATACAAAAAGAGTATGTTAAATACTTTGGAATTAATTTTGAAACTAATAGCCCATCTTATTATCCGTTAGAATGTGCTTTAGTAAATCAATTAGCCTTTCTTGTTGGAGAGGACATTTTATTTGAAAGCACAATAAATAGCAATAATAACTTTAAAAAGACTCTATCAAACTTAACTTCTTTAAAAGCATATGTAACAATACAAAATTCTATTGATGACATTTTACATAAAGAAGAGGAAATAATTGTTCTAAACAATAAAATATTTGATACTAATGATAATAATAAAACTCTTTCTAATTATAGAAAAAAAATTGATGAATTAAAAGACGAAATAACTATAGTGTTTATGAAAACACAAAATCTTATTATATCTAGTTATTTTGACAATGAATTTAAAAGAATATCTAATTTAGAACAAGTTGAAAATTATAGAAGAAAATTACATAATTTCAGGTCTTACATTGGTATTACAGAGTATTACACATATTATGATGAATATTATATAAACAAAATGGATGATTTAGAAAAATTATATATTTCTATAGAAAACGGTACATTTACAAACGCAGAATTACCTGCAGTTGTTAAAAAACATAAATTTATAGAAATATTAAATAGTATAAAAAATTTCTTTAGTAAATTAATTGGATCTAATAATAAAGAAACCAAAAGAGAAAATAATAGTTAAATAAAAAGGCTGAAAGTCAAAAGTTGAGGTGGAATACTTTAAAAGTTTTCCACTTCAACTTTTTTCTATTTTATCCTTTATTAATGATTTTGTGACGTGTCCCCAAAATCATCACTAAGAGCATAAAAACTGAATTATATTATTAGCTGCTTCTTTACCAGATTTTGAAGCAAATGCAACTGTTGCTTTTATTCCAGCCAAGTCACCTCCAGCAAATATTTTAGGATTTGATGTCTGACATTTATCATTAATAATTACATTTCCCCACTCATTTAAGTCTAGTCCTAAATCGTAAGTTATTTTGCTTACTTCTGATCCAACCGCCATAACAACAAAATCTGTATCTAAAACATTATTACTATTTTCAATATTTACAGGAACTTCTCTACTTTCTCCTTCTTTTTTTATTAACTCAGTTTTTATAATTTCTATGCTTTCAACTTTT
The DNA here is from genome assembly GCA_017404025.1 of Clostridia bacterium. Lineage (GTDB taxonomy): Bacteria > Bacillota > Clostridia > TANB77 > CAG-508 > CAG-269. The sequence goes on along the minus strand of JAFRDD010000155.1, from coordinate 19,138 downwards.
TTAAGTCCATTTATTTTAACTACATTACTCTTTAATAAAAAATTAATTCCTTCTGATATAGCATCTTCAATTTCTTTTTCTTCAGCTGGCATCTGCTTTCTGTCTCTTCTATAAACAATAGTAACTTCTTTGGCTCCTAATCGCTTTATAGTTCTTGACACATCCATAGCAACATTTCCGCCACCTATAACAACTACTTTTTTTCCTTTATAATCTGGATGTAATTTATATTCTAAAAGTTCATTTCCTCCATATACGCCATCTAATTCTTCACCTGGTATTTTCATTTTTGAGGAATTATTAGCTCCATAAGATAAAAATATTGCATCATAATTGTTTTCTAAAACATTTAAAAATATATTTTTTCCAAGTTCCTTATTATACTCTACTTTTATTCCTAATTTTAAAATATTACTAACAGTTAATTCTACAATATCTTTTGGAAGTCTAAACTCTGGTATTCCATGTATTAATAGTCCTCCAAGATAATTATATTTTTCATATATTGTAACTTTTACTCCATTTCTTGCAAGGAATGCTGCACATGTTAAACCTGCAGGTCCACCGCCAATGATTGCCACTTTTTTATTTGTCTCTTTAATTTCATCTTTATAACAATTATATAGTGCCTTTTCATCTTTTACTGTTTTTTCAAAAACTAATGCTTCTAACTCACCAATTTGCACAGGCTTTCCTTTTATTCCACGAACGCAACTTCCTTGACATTGTTTTGTATGCGGACATATTTTTCCACACACTCCTGATAACACAGTAGTATTGCTTAATATTTTATAAGCTTGCTCATAATTCTCATCTTTTACATATTTTATAAATGTTGGTATATCATTGTTAAGCGGGCAGCCTTTATTACTACATGGTTTTAATTTACAATTTAAACAATAATTACATTCATTTAATATATCAATCATTTTATTCTCCGAATCTAACAACATTTGTTTTTAAATATATATTCCTAAAAATGTTAATACAAAGTATATACCATAATAACATACTTCAATTAATATAAACTTTTTAATAAAATCAGAATGCTTTTCTATTTCTAAAACATTTTTAGCAGCAAAATATGTTAATATAATAGTAATAGCACTACACAAATTGCTAAAAGGGTTGGTTATTTTTGTTACGTCACTACTAATTAATATTAAAAGCTTAGAAACTTCTGCTATAGCAACAGGAATATATGCAGTTGTTACTGCAGATATAATTGATGTAAGTTTCTTTTTTCTATTTTTATTAAATATTAATAATATAAATGACATTGTTATTATTTTTAATATTGGCTCAAATAAAGATTTTATTACCCCTAATGAGTTCTTTAAAAAATCTCCAAATATATAACCAAATTCCCATTTAATATTGAAAAACAATATTCCTGATTTTGTTAATAAAACAGCTATACTCCAAATAACTAAAATTATAATAGCATATTTAAAATATTTTCCTGAGTTTTCCTCAGATATTTCTTTTATAGTTTCTAATGGTTTTGTATAGAAATATGAAATAAATCCTTTTGTTTCAACTGTGTCTCTTTTTATATCAACACTTTTTATAGTTTCTTTTAGATCATTAACTGTTTCAACTGTTTCTTTTTTTAAATTTTCTGTATTGCTAGAATTTTCATCCATATTTAATCACATTCCTTCCTTGATTTCGCTACAACTAAATTTACGAAAAACACAATATTTTCAAATTTTTACTCTTTAATATTATATCTATGCCTATTATTTAACATTTTACTATATATATAATGTAAAATCAATTAACAAACAAAAAAATTTTTCATCAGGCTTCATCGGGGACTTTTTTCAACGGGGACGGTCCTTTTTGAAAATTTTTCAACAGGGACGGTCCTTTTTGAAAATTTTTGATTTTTTCCAGTAATCTTCCATATATTTTCTACTTTCTTAAATTTTTTAAAAATTCTGTCATTAATCTAATGACATCTTCATTAAAATCGTGTAAAATATTTTCCATAAGATACTCACCCTTTCGTTAAAATTTTTGCTTCAAAATTATTTTAACACAATTTTGAGTGAGTATCTTATTTTTTTATTTCCCAAAAATTATTTTACACTATGCTTATAAATAAAAATTTGCACATTTATGGTTTTAAAATTACTTTTATACAATTATCTTCTTTAGCATCAAAAATTTCATAAGCATGTCTTCCTTCTTCTAATGGCAATTTATGGGTAATAATATCTGTAGCATCATATTCTCCATTTTTTATTTGTTCAAGTATTGGCTTTACATATCTTGTAGCTGGGCATTGTCCCATTTTCAAAGTAATATTTTTAGAGAAGAAATTTCCTAATGGAAAATTATTATATTTTGTTCCATATACTCCAACTAATGCAACATGTCCACATTTTCTAATCGCTTGTCCTGCTATTTCTATTGCAGATTTAGAACCTCCTTGTAATTTTAATACTGTTTCAACTTTTTCCATTAATGACATTTTTCCATCAACTCCAACGCAGTCTATAACACAATCAGCCCCTCCAGAAGTTATCTCTTTTATATAAGCTCCAGTTTCGTCATATTGTTCAAAATTTAATATCTCAGCTCCATATTTTTTTGCATGTTCCAATCTGTATTGTACTCTATCTACTGCAATTACTCTCTTAGCCCCCTTTTTTATACACCATTTTATTGTTAATAGTCCAACTGGTCCACATCCCAAAACAACAACCGTATCATCTTTCTTTACATTTGCTATCTCTGTTCCCCAAAGTGATGTTGGCAATATATCTGTTAAAAATAAAACCTGCTCATCTGTTAATTCATCTGGCACTTTTACAGGTCCAACATCTGCATGAGGAACCCTTATATACTCAGCTTGTCCTCCACTATAATCCCCATAAGATTTACTATAACCTAATAAACCTCCTACTTCACCATATTTATTTGTATTATCACATTGACTAAATTCTTGATGCTCACAAAAGAAGCAATGACCACATGCAACTGGGAAAGGTACAATTACTCTATCTCCCTTTTTTAAATTCTTTATGTTTTTCCCAATTTCTTCTATAATTCCCATCGTTTCATGTCCTAAAACAAAACCATCATACATTCCTTTTACTAAACCATGTACTAAATGCAAATCTGATCCACAAATTGCAGTTGATGTAACTTTTACAATTATGTCATCATCTTTTTCTATTTTAGGATCTTCAACTTCTCTACATTGTACTTTTTGTATTCCATCATATACTAATGCTTTCATTTAAAAACCTCCAATCTATTGTTATAGTTTTTGTATTATTTATATATTTATTCATTATAAAATAAAAACATCCAAGCCTGTAAATTGCTTGAATGTTTTTACTAAACATTCTATTTTAATATCATAAATAAAACCATATCTAAAACAAAACTAATCAATAAAATTGTAGAAATAATACTTATTTTTCTTTCTGATATCTTATTTAATATTTTCTTAAATATAGGTATCATTGTATAAATTAGAAGTAGTCCAGAAATACCAAAAAATAATATTGATCTAGCACATATAAATCCATTAATATTTCCAAAATTCAAAATTTCTATATTATAGTCCCATAACCTTAATCCATTGCAGAAATTATATAAAAACCATCCTGTTAAATATTCTAAAATCCCAGTTATAATACAATTAGTAACAAAAACTAAAATTGGCTTTTTCTTAAATCTGTATGAAATTAAAGTTATTAAAATTCCTCCAAACGCATATATTGGAATCCATGGTCCAAAAGTAGAACCTCTTTTTACAAAGTATCCTAAATCTAATCTATAAAAAATTGTTTCATAAATAAATCCAAATATTCCACTAAATACAAATATTAAACTTAACATATTAAACGTTGTTTTTAAATTGTAATTTTCATCTTTAAATATTAATATCTTTTTTTGCAAATTCTTTCTCTCTTTCTTAGTACTTATATCATATCATTATTAATCTTATGAACTGGAAATTTATTTTCTTTTAATATAGATTTCATAGCTTCTGGAAGCACTTTATAATCATCTAACTTATCTATATCAATCCATTCATATTGTAAATGATCTTTTCCTTCTATATTTTTCAATGTATGTGTAATTTTTTTGTCTTCGTCTTTTTTAAACTCTGCCCTATGTGCAAATAAAATTTCATGATATTTTGAACCTTTCATTTCAAAAAAATTTTCTACTGTAGCTACATTACCTGTTATCTCTATTTCCTTTCCAAGTTCCTCCATCACTTCTCTTTTAGCTGCAGTTTCAGAATCTTCTCCAATTCCTATCCTTCCACCTAATAATGCATAATGATTATCATTTTTATTCTTATGTAATAAGACTTTTCCATCATGAATAATTATTGCTGATGTTCTTATATTTAATTTATACTCTCCAACATCAATAGTAATATCCATTTTTTATCTCCTTTCACAAAAAAACTTTTATTATTATATCACAAATTTTCAACAGGGACGGTCCTTTTTGAAAATTTTTTGATTTTTTTCAAAAAGGACCGTCCCTGTTGAAAAAATTTAAAATAACTGTCCTTAATAATTCTTACTAGTATTTATACAAATTCCTAATGCTATAAAAAACAATGGTGCAACTTCTATAACACTAATATTAAAAAATGCTTGTACTAAATAGCCTATAACTGGTATTATAAAATATAATTCTTTATTTTTAAAACTGCTTTTTATACCTTTTATTGTTATATAACCATATAACAATAAATATGATATTAAACAAAAAATTCCTTCTGTTATAAGAATTTGCAAATATTCATTATGTGCCTTATCATAAAATACTTTTCCATTTTGCGAATATAGTGGTTTTCCATTAAAAGCGAAATAAAAATTATCTATTCCAACTCCATGAATTATATTGGGCGGAACAATTTTAAGTGTATTTTTCCATATATATAATCTGTTTGTGCCATATTTTTCATCAATATTTCCTTTGGCCATCTCTGTTGCTTGTTCACCTGTTTTTATAACATCTTTAACTAAAGTTGTTTTTCCTAATGCCTTTATACCAAAAATTACGGAAATTAATATCAAACTAAGTATTAACAACTTTTTAAAATATTTATTTTTTATGCAATAAACTAACGTATATACTAAAACAACAATAATACCAACCGCTGCACTTGTAGCATTACTAATTAAAAGTCCTACTAAAAATAATCCCGTTAATCCTAAAAATATAATACTTTTAATCAATTGTTTTTCATCAATATATAACCCTAATGCATATGCTAAACATAATATCATATATGAACCAAAAAAATTGGGATTTGTTAAAACTCCTGTTGCCCATACTTCTTTTTTTATTTTAAACCCATCAGATAAGAAAACAATTTTATTTGATGAATTAATCATTCTCATTATGCCTGGCACTTCATATATTTGGCAAATTGCATATATACATTGTATTACACCACCTAACAGTATACTAATTATTACTATTTTCTTATATTTTTTTCCTAAAAAACTGCTTAAAAATGTAAGCGAAAAATAATATATTATTTGAACTAATCCTTCATATCTTCCTCTAAACCCCCAAAAAGCCTCTTGGGGATTTATAGCGAATATTGTTGATATAATTCCCAAAAATATTACTAAACCAATAAAAAGATGTGTTATATTTTTTTTTATAATATCCTTTTACACATATTATAATTCCTACTATTACATTTATAATTAATAATGGAACAAACTCTTTTGACATATTTATATATTTTATTTGTTTTACTGTCACTAAATAACTTGATATTAATATATATAATAAATTTATTATTATATATATCGTTAAACATTTCATTTTTAAATTTTTACTAAAAATTTTTCTTTTGACTTCTTCTAATCTCATTAACTAACCTACCCCATATTATTTCCTTTTTTTAACATTTCTATTTCATTATATATATATTCATCGCAATTTCCATATTCTTCTTTAGAAACTACTACTTTTAGAGTTTTTATAACTATTTTAATATCAAGAAATAATTTTATATTATTTACATATTTTATATCATAATCTATTTTTTCAAATATATTTATTTTTTTCCTTCCATTTACTTGTGCTAATCCGATAATTCCTGGTTTTGTATTCACTCTTTGCTTTTGACGATTGTTAAAATTTTCATAATATTCTGGTATCCATGGCCTTGGTCCTATTATAGACATATCACCTTTTAAGACATTATAAAACTGTGGCAATTCATCTAAAGAACTTATTCTTAGAAATTTACCGTAATTTAGTTGCTTTGCCTTCTTTCATTGTTCTAAATTTATAAATTATAAATTTTTTTCCATATTGACCTGTTCTATATTGTTTATATATTATTGGATCACCATCTATTATTTTTATAGCAAGTGCTATTATTAAATATATAGGTGCTAATAATATTAAAACAGTCATAGAAATAATTATATCAATAATTCTTTTAATATATCTCTTGTACATTTTAATATTCCTTTTTTTATTCAATAAATCTTCTTATCCTCTTTCTTTTGCATAAAATTTGTGAATTTTTAAAACAAGAACTGTTCCTGTTGAAAAAATTTTAAAATTTTCAAAAAGGACCGTCCCTGTTGAAAAAATTTTGCAAATTTTCAAAAAGGACCGTCCCTGTTGAAAATTCCACTTTATGAATTTTTCAATACCTTCTTCAAACGAAACTTTTGGCTCATATCCTATTATTTTTCTAGCTTTTGATATATCAGCATAAGTTTGCTCTACATCTCCTGACTGCATTGGCATTTGTTTTATTTTTGGTTTTATATTCAATACTTTAGAAATTGTATCTATCATTTCTTTTAAAGAAATAGGAGATGAATTTCCTAGGTTTATTATTTCATAAATATTTTTATTTTTCAATACATATTTACAACTTTTTATTACTCCATCTACGATATCGTCTATATAAGTATAATCTCTTGATGTAGTCCCATCTCCATACATTGGTAATTCTTCATCAGCTAACATTAATTTTGTAAATTTGTTTATTGCCAAATCTGGTCTCTGTTTAGGACCATATACTGTAAAAAATCTTAATATCATAACATTAAATCCAAATAGTTTATGATATACGTATGTCATAACTTCATTAGCTTTTTTAGTGGCGGCATATGGACTTATGGCAAAGTCCACAATCATATTTTCTTTGAATGGTACTTGTTTACAATTCCCATATACACTACTTGAAGATGCCATAATAATTTTTTTTATATTATATTCCTTCATTTCTTCTAATATATTTTGTGTTCCTAAGCAATTAACATCTTGATAAAGGCAAGGTTCTTCAATAGATGGTCTTACACCTACCATTGCTGCAAGATGTATTACTATTTCGATATTATTTTCTTCAAAGATTTCCTTAATAGCTTGTCTATCTCTTATATCTTTTCTATATAATTTAAAATTTGGATTTCTAATAAAATCTTTTATATTATTCTCTTTTATTTTGGGATTATAAAAATCACAAAAATTGTCAATTACTATTACTTTATTATTTTCTTTTAATAATTTTTCACATACAGATGAACCTATAAAACCTGCTCCACCTGTTATAAGATATTCATTCATAATTTTTCACCACATTTATTATATTCTTCGTTTTATTGCATTTTTTATGTAACATAAGAAACAATAAATTTTTTTAAAATAATTAATATCTTCTCTTTTATACAAATCCCATGTTCTTTTCAATGCTTTGAATTTATTTGAAGACAAAGAATTTTCCCCTACTCTATATATTGCTATAACATCTTCCATTCCATATGCCATAATCCCCTTTTTTAATATTTGCCACCAAGTCGCAGTATCTTGTCCTCTTCTTAAATTTGGCATATATATGTCTTCTTTATTTAGATGATTCATATTAAACATAACAGTTGATGTAAATATAGCTGTATTTTTTAGAGCTTGCTTATAATTTAAACTTTTAGGCACATTAGCTATATTTGTTTTTTCATCTCTTAAAAAAGCATAATTTCCATAAATAAAAGTATAATCATTTTCTTCTAAAAATTTAACTTGTTTTTCGATTTTTTCTAAAACCCAATAGTCATCTGCATCTAAAAAGCAAATATATTCTCCGTTTTGCTTCTTTTATTCCTGTGTTTCTAGCTATAGTTGCTCCTTTATTTTCATTCAGCTCAATGATTTTGATTCTTTTATCATCAATTTCTTTTACTATTTTTACACTTTTATCTTTGCTTGCATCATCTATTATTATTATTTCTAGATTATTATATGTTTGGTTAATTACACTATTTAGACACTCTCTTATAAATTTTTCATTGTTATACATTGGTATTATTACACTTACTTTTTTCATAATTTTAACATTCCCATTCTAGTATATTTTTATATTAACTGACTTTATGTTTTTTTATAATTATATCTTTGTATAAAAAGAAGTTTATACATAAAACTACTATACTTGATATACTAAATACTATAATTCCTTGTATTATCCAATTATAATAATTTAATATTTGAATATTTGGAATTAAATTCATAATTATAGTTATTATTAGTAGCTCAAATATTATAACTAATATTTTTTTTAATGTGTTCCATATACTTCTATTTAAAATATATTTTGAACAGTGGTAAATAAATTCTATTGTTCTTATTGTCATAGCAATAAGAGTTCCTATTGCAACACCTATTATTCCAAAATTCCATACTAATATAACTGATATCAATATATTTGATATAGTTTCTATCCATGCTCCTATCTGAGTTTCTTTAAAATGTCCTGCTGTTTTTACCAAATCATTATACGGTTGTCTTATTGTACTTATAAATTCTGCAATTACTATAATATAAGCAAATACTGGTCTTATATAATTAACATCTTTAATTTCTTTAGTATATACACTAACAAAAGGTATTATTAAAAACATTGTTGTACTAAACAAAATTGTTGCAATTGTTAAATATATTACTTCATATTTTTCAAAATTCTTTTTTAAACTCTTTTTTTCTTCTTTTGCTATCATATCTCCAAATGTCGCATCAATTCCGCCTGTAAAAGATTTAACAATGTCTTTTATCTTATTTATTACCATTAAGTATACTGAATATACTGATACTTCTGATATATTTTTACAGCAAAGTGTAAGAAGAACCACATCTGTATTTGTATGTACTACATATGCAATATGTTGTGCTAATCCATCCCATTTTTGCTTTATTTTATAGTTTTCATCTGCACCTTTTAAATTAATATTAAATTTTTTCTTTACATATATATTTATTAATACTGGACGTAAAATAAATATTATACTACTAAATAATTTTATAATTTGTATGTTAGCCCCTAATTTTATTAATATAATAACCGTAATAGTATTAAGAATCAATGTAATTGCATGTACAATTGAAATTACATAATTTTTTTGTTCTGATTGCAAATAAATTTTATATGTCATACCAAAATAATATTCTGCAAATGTACTTATTGCAATAATTATTACAAGTGATAATGTAAATCCTGTATCAAATTCTTTTGATAGTGTAAAAGGCAAAAAGATACATAATCCTACTATATATATTAAAAATATAGCAGCAATTTTTTTGAAAAATTTTTCTGTTGTTTTTAGTATCCTTTGTATTTCGTCTTTATTTTTATTAGCTATCGGTTTATATAAAATGGATTTAACAACAGGTCCAAAACCAGATTCCAATAACGTTATATATGCTAAAAACTGTACTATAGAATTTAATAGCCCATTTACATTTGAACCAAAATTAGTAATAATTAACTTGGGTACTATGAATCCACATATTATTGTTATTATTTGTAATACTACAGCTGCTATTACATTAATAATCGCTTTTTTCTTTCTCATAATTTTTTCTTATTTATAATAATTTATCCTTTCTACAATTGAAAATTTAAATTTTATAGCAAAGTTTTTTCAAAACTTTACATGTACAAATATAATTAACCACATTATACATCATCAATTAAATTTTTTTCAATAAAAAAGTCCTTTTTTTATAAGGACTTTAAATTTATATATTATATTTTATTAAAACACATTCAAAAAGCAATTATTCAGCTTGATTTTGAAATGTATTCCACAAAACTATTTTTTTCGATTCAACTTTTTTCTGTAATTCCATAATAGGAATTGGTAATATAGATATTCCTAGAGTAATTCCCCATTGAAGTGCATTTAAAGGAACTAATTTAAAGCATACAGCAAACACTGGTACTATAACTACTATTGTTTGTATAAATATTCCTGCAACTAAACTTAAAATTAGATACTTATTTTCAAATAATCCGTGATTTAAATATTGATTGTTCATTTTTTATATTTAAACTGTGGATAAGTTCTAATATTCCTATTGAGATAAATGCCATTGTTTGGCCTACTTCTAATCCGTAAAATTTATTTCCTACTAAAAATGCAACTAATGTTAACATTCCAATCATTATACCTTCAACAACAATCTTGCTCCATAATCCGTCCGAAAAAATCCCTTTTCTTGAGTCTGTTGGTTTTCTTTCCATAATATTCTTTTCAGGTTTTTCTAATCCCAAAGCTATGGCTGGAAAAGAATCTGTCACTAAATTCACCCATAATAATTGTATAGCAATCAATGGAGATTCGAGTCCTAAAACTAATCCCATAAAAATTGTTACTATCTCTCCTATATTAGTTGAAATTAAAAAATGTATTGCTTTTCTTATATTATCATATATATTTCTTCCCTGTTTTACCGCTTCTACTATTGTAACAAAATTATCATCTGTAAGTATCATATCAGATGCATTCTTAGCAACATCTGTACCATTTTTTCCCATCGCTATTCCTATATCTGCATTTTTTAATGCAGGACTGTCATTCACTCCATCCCCTGTCATTGCTACTACCGCTCCTCGTTTTTGCCATGCCTTTACAATTCTTACTTTATGTTCTGGAGTAACTCTTGCAAATACAGAATATTTTTCTATTTCTTCTTCTAAATTCTTTTGCTCTATCCTGTCAAGTTCTGTTCCAGTTATTGCTCTATCTCCTCTTCTTAAAATGTCCAAATCTTTTGCAATTGCCTTCGCCGTTGCTAAATAATCTCCTGTTATCATTACAGTTTTTATACCTGCTCTTCTGCATTGTTTTACAGCCTCTTTTACCCCTTCTCTTGGTGGATCTATCATTCCTAATAATCCAACAAATGTTAAATTATTCTCAATTGTTTTCGAAGAAAACTCCTTAGGTAAATTTTCAATATCGCAATAAGCTACAGCAAGTACTCTTAATGCTTTATTAGCCATTCTAGTATTTTCCTCTTTTATTTTTGTTATATCAATATCTGTTATATTTCTAGAAGTCCCATTTACTTGAATTTTAACACATTTACTTAAAAGTACATCTGGTGCTCCTTTAGTAATAATCCTATATTTTTTTCCATACCTATGTACTGTTGTCATCATCTTTCTATTAGAATCAAAAGGAATTTCATTAATTCTCTCCATTTTTTCATATAAATCCTTTTTAGAAAAACCTTTATCAATTCCAAATTGAACAATTGCTTTTTCTGTTGGTTCACCAATTAAACTTTGTTTTCCATTTTCATATTTTAAATCTACATCTGTACACATCATTCCCAACATTGCAGCAAAATTCGACTGATTTTCATAAACTTCAACAACATTCATTTCATTTTTGGTCAAAGTCCCAGTTTTGTCTGAACATATAACTGTTGTAGAACCTAAAGTTTCAACCGCAGGAAGCTTTCTTATAATGCTATTCTTTTTAGCCATTTTAGTAACCCCTATTGATAATACTATTGTAACTATTGCGGGTAACCCTTCTGGAATTGCCGCAACAGCTAACCCTACAGATGTCATAAACATTTGAATTGGATCTATTCTTTTTATAACTCCAATTAAAAATATAATTGAACATATTACTAAGCAAGCAATCCCAAGTGTCTTGCCAACTTGAGCTAACTTTTTTTGTATAGGTGTTTCAGGAGCTTCATTTTCTATTATCATATTTGCTATTTGACCAACTTTTGTATTCATTCCTGTTTCAACAACGATTGCTTTAGCATGTCCTCCTACAACTATACTTGCCATAAATGCCATATTTTTCATATCTCCCAATGGAGCATTTTCTTTACATACAAAGCTTGAATTTTTATTTACGGCTTCTGTTTCACCAGTTAAATTAGATTCTTCTATTTTTAAATTATACTCTTGTATTATTCTACAATCTGCTGGAACATAATTTCCAGATTCTAATATTATTAAATCTCCAGGTACTAATTCGCTACAATCTATTTCTTTTAAATTTCCATTTCTTATAACTTTTGCAATTTGTGGTGTTAATTTTTTTAAACTTTCTATTGATTTTTCTGCTTTTTCTTCTTGTACTACCCCCATAAGCGCATTAAATAGAACAATTGCAATAATTATAATTGAATCTATGTAATCATTTTCCCCTTGCATATATGATATAACACAAGACACTATTGATGCTATTATTAAGATAATTATCATAAAATCATTAAATTGTTTAATAAATTTTGTGATTATACTTTCTCTATTTTTTTCCTGCAATTGATTTTTGCCGATACTTTGCTTGCCTACTCAAAATTTCTTTTTCACGTAATCCACTTTCTGGATCAGTTTTTAATCTTTTCAACATTTCGTTTCTTGTTAATGTATGCCACATTTTTAATCTCTCCTTTGTAATCATTTATTAAATTATATGTAGCTTGTACATTTTTATGATAAAAAATATACGTACCTTTTTAAAAACTTTGTCATAATATGTAATTAAGAGGTGCTCATTATGTTTATAAATTCTCTTGTTTTAGCATTTACCAGCAGTATAGATTCTTTGGGAATAGGAATTACATATGGAATAAAAAAAACAAAAATAACTTTAACTAGCAAAATAATTTTATTTATAATTTCTTTTGTAATTACAAATTTGTCTATATTAGTTGGGAATATAATTAGAAAAATTTTTTCTGAAAATGTATCTTTTTTTATTGGAAATTCTATACTAATTCTAATTGGTTTTTTTATAATTGCTACTTCAAATTCATCAAATAAAAATTCAAATTATGACTTTAATAATTCAAATCTGATTGACCCTAAAGAAGCTTTAGCTCTTGGTATAGCACTTTCATTAGATAGTTTTTGCATAGGTGTAGGTATTAGTGCTTCTAAAATAACTTTCAACATTTTTCCACTTTTGGTTAGTATATTTCAATTTATATTTTTATCAATCGGTAATTTGGTTGGAAATAAAATTAACTCTTTTTCTAATTTTTCGAATAAAACTAGTTCCATTATTTCTGGAATTTTATTGATTTTAATAGGGATTTTAAAATTTGTATAAATTTAAAATAAAATTAATAGCATAGACATTGCTTGATACGTAATTTTTCAAAATAATGCAGTAAAAGGGGATAATTTATCCCCCTTTTCTTTTCTATTCTTTCAATTTCATTGACAACAATTTAGAAATACCACTTTCTTCCATAGTAACTCCATAAACTGTATCTGCTGCTTCCATAGTACCTTTTCTATGAGTAATAACCAAAAATTGAGTATTAGAAGTGAATTTTTTCAAATATTCTGCATATCTGTAAACATTAACATCATCAAGTGCAGCTTCAATTTCATCAAGCACACAGAACGGTGCTGGATTTATTTTCAAAATAGCAAATAATAAAGCAATAGCTGTAAAAGCTTTTTCTCCACCTGATAAAAGCATCATATTTTGTAATTTTTTTCCTGGTGGCTGAACTGTTATTTCAATTCCACATTCTAAAATATTATCTTCATCTTCAAGTTTTAGTGTAGCTTGCCCACCACCGAACAATTCTTTAAATACTTCTGAAAAATTCTTATTAATTACCTCAAACTTTTCTTTAAATTGCTGTTTCATAATAGATGTCATATCTTGTATCATTTTCTTTAATTTAGCCATTGTATCTTCTAGATCAACTCGTTGCTCACACATAAAGTCATACCTCTCTTTTAAGGTTTGATATTCTCTAATAGCATCTACATTTACACTTCCTAATTCTTTAATTTCTGTTCTCATTTGATTTACTTTTCTTTGCGTTTGCTGAACATTATCAGGTTTTTTATACTCTGTAACAGCATTTGGTGTAAGCTCGTATTCTTCCCACATTTTATTAATTATTAAATTAATATCTTCTTCTAATTTAGTTTTTCTAACATCAATTTTTACAAGTTGACCTTTTAAATCTTCTATTATATGGAATTTATTGTTAATCTCTTCTTCTTGTTTAGAAAGTTTTTCATTTTTTTCAATTCTTGCTTTTTTTAGTTCTTCAACTTTTGAACCACTATTTTTGACTTCTTCTTTTATCTTCTTAATTTTTTCCTTTGTATCTTCAATTAATTGTTTGTGCTTTAAATTTTCTTCTTTTATTTGTTCTATTTGAACATTTTTGTTTTCTATACTTTTTTTAGTATTTTCAATATCTATATTAATTCTATCTTGAATTTCTTGTATAGAAGCTTCACTCTCATCAAAAGAAGTTACTGAAATTTTTAAATTTGTAATATCAAAATTTAAATCATCAATATATTTTTGATTATCTTTATTTAGTTCAGCAAATTCATTGATTATTTTGGTTAACTTTTCCGTTTCTTCTTTTGTGAATCTTATTTTCTCGCTTAATTTTTCTTTGTTTGAAATTGCTTCATTTTTTTGATTTTCTAAATTATTATTTTCTTCTTTTAATTTTTCTAGTCTTTTTTCAAGTCTTTCTATATTTTCATCTATTGCAACAATTTTTTGTTTTTCTGTTGCATATGTGATATCAATTTCTTGAAGTTCTTTTTCATAATTAGTTGCTAATTCTAAAGTCTTTTCTATAGATTTTTCATACTCATTCTTTTCATTTTCCAATTTTTCAATTTTTTCTTTTAATTTACTAATATCTTTTTGAAGTTTTTCTATTTCTTTACCTCTACCTAAAATATTAACTGTTTTTTTAGCAACAGATCCACCAGTAATTGCTCCTGAAGGATTTATCAAATCTCCATCTATAGTAATAATTCTAAATGTATAACTATTTTGTTTAGCAACTTTTATTGCTGTTTCCATATTATCTACAATTACAGTTCTTCCAAGTAAATTTAATATAATTTGCTCGTATTTTTTGTCGAATTTAATAAGATCTGATGCAATTCCTATTACTCCTGCTTCTTTTCCTTTGATTTTATCAAGCTTTTTACCTTTTACTGATGAAATTGGTAAAAATGATGCTCTTCCTAAATTATTTTTTCTTAAATGTTCAACTAACTTTTTAGCATCTTCTTCCGTATCTGTTACTATATTTTGTAAACTGGCACCTAAACACATTTCTATTGCTGTTTCATATTCTGCTGGAACTTCTATAATATTAGCAAGTACTCCATGCATTCCTTTCCCCAGTTCTTTAACATTTTCACAGTCTTTTAACAGACTCTTAACACTTTTAATATATCCTTCTTTTTCTTTTTCAGTTTCTATTAAAAACTTTAATTTTGACTCTTTTATTCTCATTTCTTGATACAGCATATTAATATTCATATCAAATTCTTTAACTTTTCTATTTGCTTCATTCTTTTTAGTTGATATTTCTTCTATTTTCTTTAGAATTTTAGTCCTTTTACTATCTATTTCATAAAATGTTTTTGAAATATCATCTTTATTCATTCTTGTATTATCCAATTCTGATATATTACTGTTAATTTCCTGTTTTATTGATTTTTGTCTTTTTTCATAGTTTTCAAAATTGATCGTTTGCGTATTTATTTCTGATTGTAATTCATACTTTTTATCTGTATTGGCTTCTACTTTTTGCTTATAACCTTCTATCTCTAATTCCTTTTCAGAAAGCTTTTCTGTTAATTTTATAAATTCCTCTTCCTTTTCTTTCAACTCATTTTCAAACTTTTCTTTATTCTGTTTTAATCCTTCTCTTTTTTCTTGCCTTTGTTTTATTTCTTCATTTAATTCTTCTATTTTTTGTTTTAATTCATCTATTTCTTTTTTGAATCTTTCACTGTTTTCTTCATTGTTTAAAATCCTAGTATTAGCTACATTTATGTCTGAATTCATCATTTCAATTTGCTTTTCACTCTCAAATCCAATGTTAGACATTTCTTCTATTTTTGTTGTTATTTCGTCTAATTCTGTTTTTAAAAGTTCTTTTAAACTTTTTACTCTTTCAAGCCTTCCTTCTTCTTCATTGTAATTGGTTCTAATAATATTTTCAGAATCTATTAGATCTTCTAAATCTTTTTTATATTTATCTATATTATATACAAATAATCCTATTTCAATATTTTTTAATTCTTCTCTTAGATTCAAATATTTTTTTGCTTTATCTGATTGAGCTTTTAAAGGATCGATATTAGCTTCAATCTCAGCTAAAATATCGTTTATTCTAAGTAAATTAAGTTTTGTGTGTTCTAATTTTTTTTCACTTTCTTCTTTTCTAGTTCTATATTTTACAATACCTGCAGCTTCTTCAAATATATGCCTTCTATCTTCTGATTTATTACTTAAAATCTCATCAATTTTTCCTTGCCCTATTATAGAATAACCATCTTTCCCTATTCCTGTATCCATAAATAATTCCAATATATCTTTAAGTCTGCAAGGTACTTTATTTATAAAATATCCTGTTTCACCACTTCTATATATTTTTCTTGTTACAGTAACTTCACTATACTCAATTGGCAAAGCCCCATCAGTATTATCAAATACTAAAGAAGCTTCTGCAAATCCTAAAGATTTTCTGTTTTGAGTTCCAGCAAAAATAACATCAAGAGCTTTTGTTCCTCTTAATGATTTCATACTTTGTTCTCCTAAAACCCATCTTATACTATCAGAAATATTGCTTTTTCCAGATCCATTTGGTCCTATAACACTGGTAATTCCTGGTCTAAATTCTAATACTGTTTTATCTGCAAAAGATTTAAACCCTTGCAATTCTAATCTTTTTAAATACATCATCTATCACCTTTAATCAAAATATTTACTAATTTCTTCTAAACCATAAAAATCACTTTGCCTAAAAATATCATATACAACAATTGCTACTGAATTTGATAAATTTAATGATCTCAATGTTGGTCTCATTGGAATTCTAATAGTCTTATCAATATATTTCTTTAATATATCTTCAGGAAGTCCCTTAGTTTCTTTTCCAAATAAAACAAATACTTCATCCATTTTTGAATAATCTGGTTCAGAATAAACATGTTTTCCTTTTGTTGTAACGAAAAACATGTTATTTGCCTCTGGTTTATATTTTTCTAAAAATTTTTCAAAAGATATATGTTCTTCAATTTCTAATTTATCCCAATAATCAAGACCTGCTCTTTGTACAGATTTTTCTGATATACTAAATCCTAATGGATGCACTAGATGCAATTTTCCACCTGTTGCAGCACAAGTTCTTGCAATATTTCCTGTATTTTGTGGTATTTCTGGTTCTACTAATACAACATTTAATTTCATTTTTTTACTTTCCTTTTTACTTTTTCATTTTATACTCAAATATAAGTATATTCTATAATTCGTCTCATATCAAGTATTTTTTTATTTTTTGTTGCAATATATTACTACATATTAAAAAGCTGCTAATTCAATTTAGCAACTTTTTGTAGATCTTTTATAAAATCTATTTTTTTACTTTCATCTCTTAATAATGCTGCTGGATGCCAAGTTGGTAAATAATTTATGCCTTTTTTCTCTATCCAATTTCCCCTACTTGCTGTAATTTTATATTCTTTGCCTAAAATATTTTGAAGAGCTATTCTACCTAACAATACTATGACCTTGGGTCTCACTAACATAACTTGATTTCTTAAATAATCCATACATGCATAAGTTTCATCTTCTTCTGGATCTCTATTAGCTGGTGGTCTACATTTCACAATATTAGCTATGTATACATCTTCTCTTTTTATACCAACAGTTTCAAACGCCATGTCCATTAATTTTCCTGCTTTTCCAACAAATGGTTCTCCTTTTTTATCTTCATCAGCACCTGGACCTTCTCCTATAAACATTATTTTTGCGTTTTTATTTCCTATTCCAAATACAATATTCTGCCTAGTACTGTATAGTTTGCACTTTTTACAGTTTTCTATTGACTTTTCTAATTCTTCCCATGTTTCAAACATAATTTGCTCCTAAATAATATTAATTAATTTTATAATCATTATATAGCAATTTTATTATTATCTATGCTATTTGCTATTTCTTTGAAGCCATCTGAAAGTTTTTTGGTTTGATTATCTAACTTATTATCTACTTTTTTAATATTCTTTTCAACTCTTGTATATCTCATACCAAACTTCTCATCAATATATTTCATTATAGCATGTAATTCTTTTGCAATTTCATGTGTTTGTTTTTCTATCGCTTTTTGTATCTTATCATCTACCACTTTTTCAGTTGTTGTAATTATTTCATTTCTGTGTTCTGCTAATGTTTCTTCTAGTTTTTTATCTTGCTCTGCTAGTGCTTTTTCTAGTTTTTTATCTTGCTCTGCTAGTGCTTTTTCTAGCTTTTTATCTTGCTCTGCTAGTGCTTTTTCTAGCTTTTTATTTTGCTCTGCTAGTGCTTTTTCTAGCTTTTTATTTTGCTCTGCTAGTGCTTTTTCTAGCTTTTTATTTTGCTCTGCTAGTGCTTTTTCTAATTTTCTATCTTGCTCTGCCATTTTTTCGTCAATCATAGTAGTTATTCTTTTTTCGAAGCCAAATAGAAATTCCTTTGTTTCTAAATCCATAAAGATTCACCTCCTCCTGTCACTTATTTTATATTTTAAATCTGATTGTTTTGATGTCAAAAATCTTGAAATTAAAAAATATGAAATAAAGTTTTTGTAAACACTAAGTTGCTTTAGATTTAAAACATATTCGTATTATACAATACTTAGAGGATTTAATCAATAGGTTTATAATATTTTATCAAATTAATTGTTACTAGATAATGGTTTTTTATCTAAAAAGGAGCTTTCTCCCAGAAAGAAAGCTCCTTTAAAAATCAAAATGCGAATATTTTCTTTTTATCCATAAAAATGTTTTTTATAGTTTCTCCAATATTCATATTTTGTTTCT
>JAFRDD010000029.1 GCA_017404025.1 Clostridia bacterium | reverse complement strand
ATTATCAATAACTCCACTTCCAATTGGCAGTGGAATACAGTACGAAAGCAAAGTTTCACTCGGTTATTTAAATCAAAGTTTCCAAAATGCAGTAAGAGAAGGTATTAATTATGGACTGGAGCAAGGTTTGTATGGTTGGGAAGTAACAGATTGTAAAATATGTTTTGAATATGGTGTTTATTATAGCCCTGTTAGTACTCCCTCGGATTTTCGCTTTCTTGCCCCAATTGTACTTGAACAAACATTGAAAAAAGCGGGAACGCAATTATTAGAGCCATATTGTTCGTTTATACTTTTTACACCACAGGGATACTTTTCTCGTGCATATAATGATGCACAAAAACATTGTGCAATAATTGAAACAAGTCAATCAAAAAATGATGAAGTTATTTTTACAGGACATATTCCTGTACGTTGTATTAATGAATATCGTAATACTTTAACTCTATATACAAATGGGCAAGCAGTTTTTTTGACAGAATTTAAAGATTATCAAATTGCTACTTGTGAACCAGTTATTCAATCACGTAGACCAAATAATCGAATAGATAAAGTACGCCATATGTTTAATAAAAAAGAAAATTAAGTTACTATTCGCTAAATTACAATTTGTGCGAATAAGTAAAAGAACAGGTTAATATCTGCTCTTTTATATATCTATTTCGCTTCAAAATGCCCTTAAAACGATTTTTGTATTTAAAACGAGTAATTTATCGTTAAAAATAAAAAAATGCCAAATATTATTGACAAAAATTTTTAGTAATTATATAATTAGCTCAACATTGAAAAGAGAATAAAAAAATAATGCCTTGCTGTTCGAGAGCAAGACATATTCTGTAAGACTTAATGTGTATTAAGCTTTCAAAATAAGTCTTACCATAAGATAATTATAAGATATTATCATAGGATATGTCAAGGGGTAAATTGAAATTTCGTATTAAAATTATCAATACTACCATAGCTTTTAGCAAGATGGTAGTATTTTTTGTTTTCACTAATGAATTTAACCTACAAAGGAGTAATACGAAATGAATGAAGAAATTAAACGAACTTACGAGAGTCTTCCAGAAGAAGATACCATATATGTAAATGATAATAAAATTGAATTTTTAGGTAGCAGACCTTATTACGAATTTAGAGAGGGAGTGATTATAATGCACAATACAATTCAATTAGTTCCATATACTGATGAATACTATGATTTTGTTTATGAAGTAAAGAAAAATGCTTATAAAAAATATGTAGAAGAATGTTGGGGAAAATGGGATGAAGAAGCACAAAAGGAATATTTCAAAAAGTTTATTGAAACATATAAAAATAGTGCTTACATAATTAAAGTAGATGAACAAGATGTTGGATTTTATAATGATGAAGAATTAGATGATGGAAGTTATGAAGTAGGTAATATTTGTATTAAACCAGAATTTCAAGGCAAAGGACTTGGAACAATGATTTTAAAAAATAAACTTGAAGAACACAAAAATCAAGATATAAGAATACAATTCTTCAAACAAAATCCTGTTGGAAAACTATATGAAAGATTAGGATTTGTTCCTAATGGAGAAACAGAGTTTCATTATCAAATGATAAAACCAAAACAATTAAATAAAGTAAAATAAAAAGGCTATTCAATGACGAATAGTCTTTAATATTCTAGTTTATTCATATCAAATAGTTTAGAGTTATAAAAGTCTTTAAGTTCTATTTTTAATGTTTTACATATTTTAAATATAACTGTTGCACTAGGATTTTCTACTTGGTTTGCGAGTAATGCTCTTAAAGTAGATGGTGGAATTGCAGATAATTCTGCTAGTTTATTAGGCGTATAATTATATCTATCACATAATTCAAATACTCTTTGACTAACGGCTTCTTTAAATAACATTTACTCACCTCCAATATTTACTAAAATTCTAGCAGAATTCGGCGGAAAATATGCACCGATTTCGGTTGACTTTCAAAAAGTACGATGTTATAATGTTTAATGTCATTGGAAAATAAAAACAGTACATTTAATTTTTCAGATGTACTGCATTTTTTTTAATAATCGCTTGGGGAAATAGAATAATTTAGAAAGGACAAGAATATGGAAAATACATATATATTATTAGCATTAGTATTTGTAGTTATACTTATTATTTCGGTTTGTTATATTTATCAATCATCTAAAAGTAAAAAACAGAAAAGTGAAAAAATTGATAAAGAATATGCAGAGTATGAAAAAAGACAAAGAGATTTAGAAATCAAAGAGCGTCAAGAAAAAAGTATAAGGTGGAATGAAAATATTCAAGAAAAGTTTGATGGTAAAATTAAATATAAGACTAATAGACCTATTAAAGCATTAATTGGAGATTATACTGATAGTATGGCTCCATATACAAATTCTATGTTAAGAAGAATGGGAATTGAAACAGAAGTTGTGCCAACCGCTAGTGATGTTATTGATAGAGTAAATACAGGAAATCAATATGATATTATTATTACTAACAATGTTTATCCAAAGGGAGAAAGTGGTCAACAAGTATTAGATACACTTAAAGAAGATATTGATTTTAAAATTCCTATTGTAATTTTAACAGTAGATCAAAATGCAAGAAATATTTATTTAGATAAAGGCTTTGATGAATATATTGAAAAACCAATAAGTGAAGAAAAGATAAAAAAGATTTTTCCAGAACTTATAAATGATTTAGAGTTTATAAAAACTAAAAAGCAATAATCAAATTAACGATTATTGCTTTTCTCTACCAAATAAAGCGTCTATTGAAAATGGTTGATATATTTTAGTTAGATTAAAGAGAAATGTTGTTGTTATTAGATTCGTACCTAATTCATAATGAGCATAAGCAGGTTGGGTAGTATTTATTTTTTCTGCTACCATTGCTTGTGTCATTTTATTTTGTTTTCTTAAAATTCTTAAATTTTTAGAGAGTAGTTCAATATCAAGAATAATTGGTTTATAATTTATATTAGTTCTAGTTAAACCAAATAAATAATCCAAACTATAACCATACTTGTTAGCATATTCTATAAGTCTTTTTAATGGAATAGTGTCTTTTCCTGTTTCCCATCCAGATACAGTTGAAAAATGTATATTAAAAAATTCTGCAATATTTTTTTGCTTTAAATCTAATAACTCTCTACTTTCCTTAAAATTTTTTATTACCAATTTAAATCACCTATATATATTATTTCATTAACTTGTGGTAATATTATTTTTCTAGGGGAAATAGAATATAATTTGTGTATTTTTTGTTATATCTAAAATTACTATTATATCATTTAAAATAGTAATTTTTTTTGCTTTTGCACGAAATGTAAAAATCAATGCTTTTTTTGGCAGAAATTAACTATTTTTTCGCTAATTTTTGATATTAGTGAACAAAATTTGCTAATTAAGACAGATTTTGACAAATTTCGCAAAAAATATGTTATAGAATAGTTAGCATAGTAGCAATGCCGGGGCTATGTGATATATGAAAAGGTGTAAAAAAAGGTGAAAAAATATGTAAGATAATAAAATAGAAAGAGTAGTATGTAGTATATCTATTTTTATAAGTGGTATAGTGCATATTCACATAAGAAGTAAGCAAATGTAAATGAAATATTGCTTAAAGTTCTTGATATAAGAGGCATTGACTTGATAGGAGGTTGGATGCCTTTTATGAGAGTTGATAGATTTAGATTAAAAGTATATATTTTATTTAAAGAAAAGAATGCAAAGGTGTTTGTGTGCCTTTGTGTTTCTAAATTTGCCGATTGTGATTCCAATTTGTTAAGGGACACAATCGGCTTTTTTTTGTACCTAATTACTGGAAAATTATGTAAGTGTAGAAGCCCACCTTTTATCAATTTAATTTTAAAAAATTGAATTGATAGGAGGAAATAAAGATGGCAGAACGCCCAAAAAGAAGAAGATATAAGGATAATCCTTATACATTGATTTATATTGAAGAAAAAAATACTTATATGGTAAGTTTTAAAGATGTTAGAGGAAATTTACAACAAATAGAAGTTAGTGAGGAAATATATAAAACATTTGATAAGTTTGAATTACAAGATATTAAAGAACTTAATGAATATGATAGACATATTGAACATTCAGAAATATTTGAAAACAATATTAATGCAAGAGCAAAGGACAAGCCTACAAGTTTAGAAGATGAAGTAATTAATAAAACTCTAATTGATGAAATTAAAAGAGAAATAAATAATCTACCTGCAATACAAAGAGAAAGAATTAAAAAGTATTTCTTTGAAAATAAGACTTATGAAGAAATTGCAAGAGATGAGGGAGTAAATAAAACATCAATTATGAGAGCAATAAATAATGGTTTAGAAAAAATTTCAAAAAAAATTAAAAATTAAATGCAACTTTTTGCGTTTGAGTGAGGAAACAGGTGAGAGGGAGTTAATCCTTCTTGACCTGTTCCTTTTGTTTTTAGAGGAGCAGGAGCGTTCTTTGAAAATTTGATATACATTTCATCAAATACGTTCCTATTAGTAATAGCACATTAGCAAGTACGCTTGTCGATAAAATACTTGGCTAAAAAATTAGGTAGCACCTAATCTGCGACGAAAACTAATAGTATTAAAGATACTCCTGCCTAGCCACAGACTCAATCAATGGGGGCAGCCCGGAGAGATCCTCGGGGAGGTGGAATTCCTGTGAGATTATTTCGCTAATAATCGTTTGATGATTTCCAAGCCGAGGGGTTCGAGGAAAAATATCGGTAAATAAAAATAAAGAAGATAATTGAAAAATATAAAAGTCAAAGTGTTTAGTTGCTTTGGCTTTTTTTACATATATAAGGAGGAGAATATGAAAAGAAAAAATTATAAAATTACTATAAAAATTAAGTATGAAACTACTATGCTACATTCTGCTACAAGTGCTAATAAAGCAATAGAAGATGTAGTTAAAGTATGGACTGATATTTTAAAACAAGATAGAACATTAAAAAACTTATTTGAGTTGCCACCACATATTATATGTACTGCGAAAATTGATGATGGAAGAAGATAGAATAAAAAGAGGAAATGTATTTATTGCAGACTTAAATCCTACTGTTGGAAGTGAACAATACGGAAGAAGACCGGTGGTGATTCTTTCAAATGATTTAAGTAATAAATATAGTCCTACTATTTTAATAGCACCTTTTACTAAAATACTAAAAAAGAGAAGTTTGCCTACACATATATTAGTTAGAAAAAACTATTTTTTAAAATATGATTCAATAATTTTATTAGAACAAATAAGAACAATAGATAAATCTCGATTAGTTGCATATAAAGGTAGTTTAAAACAAAATGTTTTAGATGAAATAAACTTTGGTTTGATTGAGGCAGAAGAAATAGATTTTATTTCTTATTTAAAAAGTTTGGGAATTGGAGGAAACAATGAGAAAAAGAAAAAACTATATAGTGACTATTATAGCGAAAAATTATAGACAAGAAGTTGAAGTTAAGGCTGAAAGTAAAAAAGACGCAGAGAATATGGTTGATAATGTTTTACTAGGTTGCGAATATTTTGTTTTTGATGATAAGAGTCAATATAAATTAGAAATTAGAAGAAAGAAATGGAGGGAAAAATAAGTGAATACTGATGAGTTAAAACAAAAATTGTTAAGATGTAGAGATATATCTTTTAATGATGTTGAATTAGATGATTTAGAAGATATAAGCAAAATTACTTTTAGCAAGAAAACTGATAGTAAAGAAAAAATAATAGATTTTATTAAGAGTTCTAAAAATCCATATATGTTTAAATGTAACGGAAAAAAAGTAAAGATAGAGTTTGCTAATACTAATCTTATAGCAGAAGATTCACTTACAAAAACTTTAAAAAATGTATATCAATAAATCAATTCTGCGATTATAAAAATCGCACAGATGAAATAAAATTATCTTCCTTATAAAATTGAGTTGTAATTTGAAAGGAGAGATAGTTATGGATATAAAAGATTATAAAATTGGACTTTATTTAAGAGTAGCACAAAAAGATGATGAGGCAATAGAAAGGCAAAAAGAATTAAATATTTCTTATTGTAAATATAGGAAATATCCTGAAATCAAAAAAATATATGCAGATAATGGATATTCTGGAAGAACGGAAAATAGACCTGCATATAAAAAGATGATAAGAGATATTAGAAATGGAAAAATTAATGTAATTGTTGTTTCTAATATGGATAGATTAACACGACAGCCTATATTTTTTTATCATAAAATAACAGAACTAATTTTAAAGAAACAATTGATAGTTATAAGTATTGCAGAAAGTCCATTAACTGATGAAGAATTATTTAATTTTAGATTTAGAATGTTTCTTATTGAAAAGCAACAAGAATTATTAGAAGAAGAAAGAAAAAATGGAGGTGTTGTATAATGCCTCGTAAAAAGAAAAAATTACAAACTGAAAAAAATATATGGAAAGTAGGTGTCTATTGTAGATTATCATCAGAAGATGGAGATAATGCTGAATCAGATAGTATAGGAAACCAAAGAGAAATAATAGAGTTCTTTCTAAAAAATGAAGAAAATATTGAGATAGTTGATTATTATGCCGATGACGGATATTCTGGCACTACTTTTAATAGACCAGAATTTAAAAGAATGTTTAATGCAATGGTTAATGGTGTAATAAATACTATTATTGTTAAGGATTTATCAAGATTTGGAAGAAATTATATTGAAGTAGGAAATTATATAGAGCAAATATTTCCTTTATATAATGTAAGATTTATTGCTATTAACGATAATGTAGATAGTTATAAAGACCCTAAATCAATAAATAATGTTATTGTACCATTTAAGAATTTAATGAATGATGAGTATGCAAGAGATATTTCTAATAAAGTTAGAAGTGTTCTTATGACTAAATCATTAAACGGAGAATGGGTAGGAGGTACTTGTCCCTATGGATATAAAAAGAATCCAGAAAATATACATCAATTAATTATTGATGAAGAAGAAGCACCTGTTGTAAGAAAAATTTTTAAAATGGCAGTTGATGGATATGGGCATATTAAAATTGCAAAATTTCTAAATGATAATGGTATTTTATGCAGAAAAGAAGTACAAAGAAGAAAAAAATATAAATTGAGTATGAATGCCGAAGAAGTGGAAATTGTTTATCATTGGAGTACATCAACTATTGGGAAAATGGTTACAAGCGAAATATATATAGGTAATTTAGTATGGAATAGAACAGGCTCTGTAAGTTATAAGGATCATAGGCAAATTTATAGACCTAAAAGTGAATGGGTTGTAGTCAAGGGAACTCACGAACGAATAATTAGTGATGAAGATTTTAACAGAGTTCAAGAAATAATTAAAGAAAGAAGTTGTAAGAAGAAAAAGCCAGAAAAATTAACAATATATAAGTATAAAATTAAATGTGCTGATTGTGGTAGAAGTATGTGCAAGATGGAAGATACAAGAGATGGACATATTTGTTCTAACTACTATTGCAGAAATTATAAGACTACTTCGGGTAAATGTACACC
The DNA here is from genome assembly GCA_017404025.1 of Clostridia bacterium. GTDB lineage: Bacteria > Bacillota > Clostridia > TANB77 > CAG-508 > CAG-269. The sequence goes on along the minus strand of JAFRDD010000029.1, from coordinate 9,679 downwards.
TCATAAAATTAGAACAAGTGATTTAGACTCTATGGTAATTGAAAGCATAATAATGCAAATAAAATCTGTTCTTAATATAGAAAAAGCAATTAAAAAAATAAAAGATAATAATTCTATTGATAAAAAAACTGAATATGAAAATATGATTTCAAAATTAAATAACGAAATAGAAAAACTTAAAAGACTAAAAAAATGTTCTTATGAAGATTGGAAATTAAATAAGATAACAAAAGATGAGTTTCTTAATTATTCAAAGGATTATGAACAAAGAATTGATAATTATAGCAATGAAATAAAAATTTATAATTCTAAAATAGAAGCAAGTTTAAAAGATATAAAGGAAGAAGAATATTGGATAGAACATTTTAGAAGAAATAAAAAGGTTAAGTCTTTATCAAGAGAAGTTATAGAAGATTTAATAGATTGTATATATGTTCACGAAGGTGGAGATATAACAATAAGATTTAAATATCAAGATGAATATGAAAGAGTATTAAATGAAATTAAAAATGAAACGGAGGAGATAATGTGAAAAAGTGGAATGTTGCTGCTTATTTAAGACTTTCATCTGATGATGGAGATAAAGCAGAATCAAATAGTATTAGTAATCAAAAAAGTATAATAAAACAATATGCTAAAAGATTTGATGATTTAAAGATAGTTGAATTTTATACTGATGATGGATACTCTGGTACTACTTTTGATAGACCTAACTTTCAAAAAATGATAAATGATATTAAAGATAAGAAAATAGATTGTATTATTGTAAAAGATTTATCAAGACTTGGAAGAAATTATATTGAAGTAGGAAACTATATTGAAAAAGTATTTCCTTTATATAATGTAAGATTTATTGCTATCAATGATAATGTAGATAGTTATAAAGACCCCAAATCAGTAAGTAATGTTATCGTTCCGTTTAAAAACTTAATGAATGATGAGTATGCAAGAGATATTTCTAATAAAGTTAGAAGTGTATTAGATAATAAAAAAGCAAATGGACAATTTATTGGCTCATTTGCTCCTTATGGTTATTTAAGAGACCCAAAAGATAAATACAAATTTGTAATTGATAAAGACGCCGCAAAGGTAATAAAGAAAATATTTACTATGATTTTGTCTGGTAAAAGTAAAAAAGATGTTGCAAACGAATTAAATTCATTAGGAGTTTTAACACCTAGAATGCATAAATTAGAAAATGGAACTGCGAAATGTGTTATAAAAGAAACAACTAAAAAATGGAATACTAAAAAAATTGACGAAATTCTAAAAAATAGTACTTATACTGGAGATTTAATACAAGGTGTAAGAAAAAAAGTTAGCCATAAAATTCATAAAAATAAAAGAGTTAATAATGATAATTGGATAGTAGTACCTAATCATCATAAAGCAATAATTACTAAAGATGAGTTTCAAAAAGTACAAGAATTATTATATGAAAGAAATATTAGAGTAACTGCAAAAAATGATTATGATATATTTGCAGGACATTTAAGATGTAGTGAGTGTGGTAATAGTTTAATTATAAGAAAGTCAAAATATCATATATATTATTATTGCAAAACATATTTAAAAGAAAAAAACTGTATATCTAATTCATTTCAAAAAGAAAAATTAGAAAAAATAGTTATAGATTTATTAAATAGTTTTAGAAATAATGTTAGAGATATTGATGAAAAAATAAATGAGATTATAAATCAAAAAGAAATAAGTTATGATATAGATATTATTAAATCTAAAATTGCTAATGTGAATGAAAAGATTGATAAATATATTAAATTAAGAAATGAAGTTAAGAACGATTTAAAAGAAAATTTTATAACAGAAGAAGAATATTGGGAATATTCTGAAGAATACAGTGGAAATATAAGTAAGTTAAAAAAAGAAAAAGAAAAGTTAGAAGAAAGACTTGAAAAAATATCCTTTGAATCTGAAAACAATGAAAGTTGGATTGAAGAAATTAAAAAACTAAAAGAAATTAAAACATTGGATAGATTACTTATTGATGAGTTAATTGAAGATATAGAAATTGATAAGGAAAGAAATGTAAAAATAATTTTTAAATGTAATGATAAATATTTTGAGGCACTTGACTTTATAAATCGTAATAAATGTGATATAATATCTCCGAGTGAAAACGCAGAAATTATAAAAGCAAATTAAGTAATTAAAACATAGGAAGGATGTTTTTTTATGGAGAAAAGTAATAACAATGAAAAGTTAACTAAGGTCGGAATTAACTGGTACCCAGGCCATATGGCAAAAGCAAAAAAACAAATAGCAGAAGACATAAAATTAGTGGATATAGTGATAGAAATACTAGATAGCAGAATACCACTATCTAGTCAAAATCCAGATATAGCAAAAGTAATACAAGGAAAGAAAAAAATAATTGTATTAAATAAATGTGATATATCAGACGAAAAGCAAAATAAATTATGGGTAAAGTATTTTGAAAATAAAGGGATACCAGCAGTACTAACAGACTCAAATTCTGGAAAAGGAATAGAAGATGTTATTAGACAAATAGAAAAAATAATGGCAGAAGAATTAGAAAAAAAAGCTGTAAAAGGTAGAGTAGGAAGCAAAATAAAAGCAATGATAATAGGAATACCAAATGTAGGAAAATCATCATTCATAAATAGAATAGCCAAGAAGAATTCAGCAAATGTAGGAAATAAGCCAGGAGTAACAAAAACAAAACAATGGATTAGGATAAATGAAAAAATAGAACTATTAGATACGCCAGGAGTATTATGGCCTAAATTTGAAAATAATGAGATTGCTTTAAATTTAGCATTTACAGGAACAATAAAAGATGAAATATTAGAAAATGTAGAAATAGCATATTATTTAATAAGATTTTTAATAAATAATTATAGAAAAAATTTATGTGAAAGATATAAGATAGAAGAAAGTTACATTGAAAATATATTAAGTCAAGATCAAATGGAAAATGAAAACATTTATGAAATTATGCTTGAAATAGGAAGAAAAAGAGGAGCAATAGTATCTGGTGGAAATATAGATGAAGAAAAAACATCAAGAATAATAATAGATGATTTTAGAAACCAAAAATTAGGAAAAATAACATTAGAATTATGTAAGGAGTAAAAAGTGGAAGAATTTATTGAATTAAAAAAGGATGAACAAGAAGTAAAATTAATGGCACCTTTAACGTGGGCATATATTGGAGATTGTGTTTATGAGTTATATGTTAGAACTAAGCTTGTAAATGAAACAAAATTAAAACCACATGCATTACATATTGAAGCAATAAAACATGTAAAAGCTAAAGCACAAGCGGAAACATTGCAAAAAATATATGAAGATTTAACAGAAGAAGAAAAAGATATTGTTAGAAGAGGGAGAAATGCGGAAAATCATCATTTGCCTAAAAATGCAAATGTACACGAATATATGTATTCAACAGCTTTTGAAGCTTTAATTGGATATTTATATTTAACAAAACAAAAAACAAGGCTTAAAGAAATCTTAGAAAAGAGTTCTTTGAAATAAAAACCTAATTAAGGGGAATTAGTAAAAAAATATGTAATTACAGTTGACAAATAGTGTTAAAAAATGGTATAAATAATATTGTAGTTATAATATTGGCCCCTTGGTCAAGCGGTTAAGACGCCACCCTCTCAAGGTGGAATCATGGGTTCGATTCCCGTAGGGGTCACCAAAAAATATGTTAAAAGGGAGTAGCTTTTAAATTACTAATCAACAATCGCGATGCAAAAAACATCTGGTTAGTAAAGCTAATAATAGTTAAGCAAGACTTTTAGAAGGAGATGGTTATGATGTAATTTCCTTTTGAAAGTCTTTTTGTATGAAAAGACAAAAGAAAATTATTAATAGGAGGAAAACTAAAATGGAAGGAAAAAAATGGTTTAACAAAGAGCCAAAAGAGATTGAAGAAGAATTAAAAACTGATTTAGTGAAAGGTTTAACTGACGAAGAAGCAAAAATAAGAATTGAAAAATATGGTTACAATCAATTAAATGCAAAAAAGAAAAAAAATTTAGTACAGAAATTTTTAGAACAATTTAAAGATTTCTCAATTATTATTTTAATAATAGCAGCAATTGTTTCTGGAGTTGTTGGAATTGCTCAAGGAGAAGGAATAACAGATACAATTATTATTTTAATTGTAGTAATCGTTAATGCAATAATAGGAGTAGCACAAGAAAGTAAAGCAGAAAAATCGTTAGAGGCACTTCAAAAATTAACAGATCATGCTACAAAAGTTATTAGAAGCGGAAATGTAAAAGTAGTACCAGCAAAAGAATTAGTACCTGGAGATTTAGTAGTACTTGACACAGGGGATTATATTCCAGCTGATTTAAGAATTATAGAAGAAGCAAATTTAAAATCGCAAGAAGCATCTTTAACAGGTGAATCAGTCCCAGTAGAAAAACAAGTTCAAAAAATTGAAGGAGAAGAAGTTGGGGTTGGCGATAGAATAAATATGTTATTTTCATCTAGTTTAATTACATATGGAAGAGGAAAAGCAATTGTTGTTGAAACAGGTATGAATACTGAAGTTGGAAAAATTGCAGAGATGATAAATGACGTAGGAGAACAAGAAACACCACTTCAAGCAAAATTAAATAAATTAGGAAAAACTTTAGGATTAGCAGCACTTGCAATATGTATTTTTATATTTATAATAGGTTTAATACAAGGAAAAGAACCAATTAGTATGTTTATGACAGCTGTAAGCTTAGCAGTGGCTGCAATACCAGAAGGATTAGCTGCTGTATCAACAATAGTATTAGCAATAGGAGTTCAAAAGATGGTAAAAAGAAATGCTATTGTTAAAAAATTGCCAGCAGTAGAAACATTAGGAAGTAGTACAGTAATTTGTTCAGATAAAACAGGAACATTAACTCAAAATAAAATGACTGTAGAAAAAGTATTTTGGAATAATGCTAGAAGAGATTTAGATAACATTAATGAAAATGAAATAGATGAAGAGTTAAAGAAATTAGTATATGCAAATATGCTATGTAATGATACAAAAATTTCAGAAGGCGGGACTCTAACAGGTGACCCAACAGAAACAGCCCTAGTAGATATGGCTTTTAAATTAGATTTTGACCCTACGATATATGATCAAGCACCAAGGGTACAAGAAATTCCATTTGATTCAGATAGAAAGTTGATGACAACAGTTAATAAAGTATATGACAAATATATAGTTTATACAAAAGGTGGAATTGATGAATTATTAACAAGATGTATAGCTTATGAAATTAATGGAGAAATAAAAAAAGATTTAGATGTATATGCTAATAAAATCAGACAAGAAAATGAAGAAATGGCGAAAGAGGCTTTAAGAGTTTTAGGTTGTGCATATAAAGAAATTGACCATATACCAAGTAAAGAAGAAATGAAAGAAATAGAAAAAGACTTAATTTTTATTGGTATGGTTGGAATGATAGATCCACCAAGAGAAGAAGCAAAAGCAGCTGTTGCTAAATGCAAAACAGCAGGAATAAAAACAGTAATGATAACAGGCGATCATAAAATAACAGCATCTGCAATAGCAAAAAAATTAGGGATATTAGAAAATGAAGATGAAGCTATAACAGGCTTAGACCTAGAAAGAATGACAGATGAAGAATTAGAACGAAATGTAAGAAAATATTCTGTATATGCTAGAGTATCTCCAGAGCATAAAGTAAGAATTGTAAAAGCATGGCAAAAAAATGGGGAAATAGTTGCCATGACAGGAGATGGAGTAAACGACAGTCCAGCACTTAAAACATCAGACATAGGGTGTGCAATGGGAATAGTTGGAACAGATGTTGCAAAAGAAGCAGCAGACGTTATATTAACAGATGATAATTTTGCAACAATAGTATCAGCAGTAGAAGAAGGAAGGCGTATATTTGATAATATATTAAAAGTAATACAATTTTTATTATCAAGTAATATCGGAGAAATAATAGTATTATTTTTAGCAACACTTTTAACGCCATTATTCTGTAATTGGTTTGGAATACAAGATGTATCTGCAGTTACAATATTACTTCCAATCCATATATTGTGGATCAACTTAGTAACAGATTCTCTTCCAGCTTTAGCTCTGGCATTTGATCCAGCCAATAGTGATATAATGACAAGAAAACCTTCAAAAACAGGAAAAGGAATATTTACAAAAGGAATGACAAGAAGAGTAATTTATCAAGGAGCAATGATAGGATTACTTACACTTGCAGCATTTGTAATAGGATTAGCAACAACAAATACTGAAATTGAAGGATTATCTTTAGAACAATCTAAAATTGAAGTAGGCCAAACAATGGCATTTATAACACTTGCCTTATCAGAACTTGTACATGTATTTAATATAAGAGATAATAAAAAATCAATATTTAAAACAGGAATATTAAGTAATAAAAAATTATTAGGTGCAATTGCACTTTCAGCATCATTAATATTAGTAATAATACTTGTTGAACCACTAAGAAATATATTTGGAATACCAGTACTTCCAACTAATAATATTTTGGAATTACTCATATTAATATTTGCACCAGTTGTAATAGTTGAGATTTGTAAATTATTAAAAATAAATACTTCAAAAGATGAATAAAACTGCTTTTAGGTGTTTTTAGTGTTTTTAGGGACGCGTTAAAAAAACAGTACTCGAAAAATGCTTTTAGGTGTTTTTAGGTGTTTTTAGGGACGCGTTAAAAAAATAGCACTTGAAAAATAGGGAAAGGAAAAAATATGATAGGAAAAGAAATACTTTATGATGTCGAAAAATTTAAAAATTTGAAAGTTTTATTAGAAAGAACAGCAGAAAAATATGCTGAAAATATTGCTTTTATAATCAAAGAAAAGAATAATAAAGAAATTAAATATAAAAATATTACATACAAAGAATTTTATGATGATACAAATGCAATAGGTACAGCGTTATTAAAACATGAGTTAAAAGACAAAAAAATTGCAATAATAGGAAAAAATAGATATGAATGGTTTATAAGTTATTTAGCAGTATTAAATGGAGTTGGAACAGTAGTTCCATTAGATAAAGGATTACCAGACAATGAAATAGAATCATTACTAGAAAGATGTAAAACAGATTGTGTAGTATTTGAAGATAGCTACATAGATGTAATGAATAATATAAGGAATAAAAAAGAAAGCACGGTAAAAACTTTTATATGTATGAATAAAAAAATTGAAGGCATGGATTATTTAAAAGATTTATTAGAAGAAGGAAAAGAATTAGTAAAAGAAGATAAATCATATCTAGAAATGCCAATTGATGAAAAACAAGTAAAGGTATTAGTATATACATCAGGAACTACATCATTATCAAAAGCAGTAATGCTGTCTCATTACAATATTGTAGAAAATATAAATGGACTAAATTCTATTGTAAAAGTAGGTCCTGGTGATGTGTCATTAGCATTTTTGCCATTACACCATACGTTTGGATGTACAGGACAATTATTTTTTATATGTAATGGAGTCACAACAGCTTTTTGCGATGGATTAAGACATATACAAGAAAACTTGAAAGAATATAAAGTATCTGTATTTGTTTGTGTTCCACTGCTTTTAGAAGCTATGTATAAAAAAATAAATTTACAAATAGAAAAACAAGGAAAAACTAGAACTATAAAAATAGCAAGAGCTATAAGTAATTTTCTATTGAAATTTGGAATTGATATAAGAAGAAAAATATTTAAACAAGTAATAAATCAGCTAGGTGGAGGAATTAGACTAGCAGTTAGTGGAGCCGCTGGAATAGATAAAGATGTAGTAAAGGGATTTGCAGATTTTGGAATAAAAACTATTCAAGGTTATGGATTAACAGAGACAGCGCCTGTTATATCCGCTCAAAATGATAAACATGTAAGATATGGTTCTGTTGGTTTTGCTCTTCCAAATGTAGACATAGAAATATTTGAACCAAATGAGGAAGGAATAGGAGAAATAATAGCTAAAGGACCTAATGTAATGAAAGGCTATTATGAAAACGAAGAAGCAACGAAAGAAGTTTTAATAAATGGATGGTTTCATACAGGAGATTTAGGATATATAGATAAAGATGGATATTTATTTATAACAGGAAGAAAGAAAAATGTAATAGTATTAAAAAATGGAAAAAATATATATCCAGAAGAATTGGAATTATTAATAAGTGATTTACCATATGTACTTGAAAATATGGTATTTGGATATCCTAAAGATGACGACTTGATTGTATCTGTAAAAATTGTTTATAATAAAGATATGCTACCTGATTTATCAGAAGAAGAAATATATAATAAAATTTGGGAAGATGTTAAAAACATAAATTCTGACTTAACAAATTATAAACATATTAAAAAATTGATTGTAACAGATGAACCTATGATAAAAACAACGACTCAAAAAGTAAAAAGATTCCAAGAAATAGAAAAAATATTACAAAGTGAAAATAAATAAAAAAACAAGGATTTACTAATTATATAGTAAATCCTTAATTTATGCTAATTTTTCACCAGGCAAGTTATAAAACATTTCCAAAAATTTATTTATAACAACTTTTGAAGTTGGTTTACTTAAGTTTGGAAAAAAAGACTTTAAAATTTCTTTTTTAGTATATCTAACCATAGACTGAATTGTTTTATCAACATTCCATTTTATTGTATAAATTGATTTTAAATTATATTTAATCAATAAATTATTATAAAAATCTTTTTCCAAGTTAAAATTAGGTGATAGATGATCATTATTATTAACAAATAAAACAAGTCCATCTAAAATGTAACGGTATCCCTTGCTAGAAGTATTAAATTCAAAATTCGACAATATTTTATTAAAATTCTCATATGTTTTAAATTCTTCTTTTTCATTATCTAATAAAGACAATTTATATATAAAATCTTCAACAGAAAATGGTTTTATAAAAGTATCTTTAATAAATGGATAATCTGCAATATTATTAAGTAAATTAGGGTATGCAGTAATAAGTATTACATCAGGAATAGTAGTAAACTCACTTTGTAATTTTTTTAAAACTTCCACTCCATTCATTTTGGGCATTTGTAAGTCTAATAATACTACATCTGGTTGTAGTTCTTTAACTAAGCTCAAGACCTCTAGTCCATTTGTTGCAATTCCTTGAACATGTATATTATGTATGTTATTAGTTTCTAAATAATTAAATAAATTTATATCAAATGATTTATTATCATCAGCAATTATAACATTTAGCATAAATAGGCTCCTTTATATATAATAAACACCAACATTTTAAGACAAATTACATAAAATTTCAAGTAGATTATAAAATGTATTTTTCTACTTTTTTCTACTTTTATTCAAATTAAAGCATATAGATGATATCTTATTAGATGGAGTAATAGAAAATAAAAGGAAAAAGGAGAGAAAAAAGATGAATTTTGCAAAAAGAATTATAGCAAGTTTTATAGCTATTATAATTATTTCAACGACTGTTTTACCAAGTTTAAGTATTGCTGTAGATAATATTATTGCAGATGAAAAAGAAACTAATAAAGAAAACCAAGTAAATGAAAATGTAATAATCCAAAAGCAAGAAGAACAGTCAAATGCCAAAGAAAATGAAGAAGTTGAAAGTAGCAAAGAAAATAATACTGAAAAAACAGAACAAGATTTAGAAAATAAGGAGAATGAAAGCGAAGAT
>JAFRDD010000154.1 GCA_017404025.1 Clostridia bacterium | reverse complement strand
TATAATAATAGTTTATATGTTATTGGAGAAGGTAGAAATTCTGTGAAGTTAAACAAATTTGAAGATGATGACACGTTTTTAATAACTATTGCAGGAATTGCAGAAGAACTACATGCTAAAGGAATAAATGAAAAAGTAGATATTATTTTAGGGGTGGGCTTACCATTGATGAGTTATGGTAAATATAAATTAAAGATGAAAGAATATTTTTTAAGGGATGATATAGAAGTTGAGTATAAAAATAAGCAATATTCTTTTAGCATAAAAGAAGTCTATGTTTATCCGCAAGGCATTGCAGGTTTTATGACAGTTTATCACAGATATAAAGATTTTCAAGTCTGCAACATAATAGATCTAGGCGGGTACACTTTGGATATATTTAAGACTGGTGAAGGTGGAATTCCTGAATTAAGCAGTTTAAAGTCATACACTACTGGAGTAATTACATTATTTGAAGATATAAAACAGGAACTATTGAAAAATGATATAACTTTGAATGATAAGCAAATTGAAAAAATAATTGCAAATGAAGATTCATTTATAATAGACAACAAGTGTATTTCTATAATTAATACTAAAGCCGATCAATATGTTAAGGAATTAATTAATAAACTTAAAGAAAGTGGTATGGAATTAAAAAAACCTTGTATTTTTATTGGAGGAGGGTTTAATTTATTAGAAAATCATATTAGAAGCAGTAAAGAATTTAATTATGTAGAGTTCTTAGATATTTATGCTAATGCAAAAGGTTATTATAAGTTGGCATCTGAGCAAAGAAATAAGTTGAAGTTGAGAAAATAAATATGAATATAAAAAGAATAAATTTATATTTTAATATGAATAGGGAAGAAGACTCTCGAGTTTATGAAGAAATAAAAAAACAAAAGAAAAAAACTGATTATATAATAAGTTTGGTTTTAAAGAATAATAGATTGCCAAAAGAAGAAATAAAGGAATTAGTTAAGGAAATTATAGAAGAATATAATTTTATACCTAATAAAGATAATGTTAAGTGTGAAGAAAAATCTAATATACCAGATGATATATTTAATTTTTTTGAACAGATATAAGTAATATAAAATAAGAACTAAAAGGAACTATTGTATTTAAGAAGTTCCTTCTGGTTCTTTTTTTGTTTCAAGAAAAGCAAATAGGATTAGTATAGGTAGAATTGATAAAAAGTAAGTGAAAAAACATGAATTTAATTCAAAATGGATTGATTTGTTCTAAAATGATTCATTTTAGTTGGATTTGAATCGTTTTGAGAAGAAAAGGTACAAAATGAATTGATTTAGATTAATTTAAGTGAAAGTAAATGACTTTAGTAATAAATAATAACTTACATATATGTAATAAAGTTAGGATTAAAAATTAAATATAAGGAAAGTGATTCAAAAAACGCTTTCCTTATAGAGGGGCGCCATAAAAACCAATTTGTGAATCGATTTTTTATGCTCAATATAGTGTTTAAGAAATAATTTAAAAATTTTTTCAGAAATTTAGTTAAAAAAATAAAAACTGAGTTATTATTAAATACTTAGTTTTGAGAGAACTAAAAATTAAAAATATATTTGTTAAAGAGGAGAGATTGATATGTTAAAAGTAGGAGATAAATTAAATAATGGTTATGTAGGTAATGAGGGAGTTGTAACTAATATTGATGAAGCAGGTATAAATGTATTTGTATATATAAAGAACATAAAGGACAATGAATTGAAAGAATTTGAAAATGAAGAAAATTCAAAAACAGGAATTTTTGTGAGAGATAATATTATATATTTTCTTTATAAATTTGGTAGTTTAAATTGGATAGATAGTTCATATATTTGGAGTTTGGCAAAAAATAGAAATAAAAACTTACAAATGATAAAAGAAGGCAGGTTAAAAAATAAAATGACCATGACAATAGTTGAAAGCAATTCTGGAGAGATAAAAGCAATTAAGGTAGTAGAAGTTAAAAATAGATTTTTACAAATTTTATGTAAAGCACTTAATAAGCAATTAGAAGAAACACAAGTTTCAAGAATAGAATATTTTATAAGAGTCAACGAGGTATATAACAGATATACAACTAAGCAGATGGTTGATATGGCACAAGTAATAACATCAATATAAATCATTAATTGATACAAAAGATAAGGGGAGATGGACATATGTTTATAGAAAGCGAGTTAAGTTATAATAATAAAAGGTATGGAAGTGGAAAGGCCTATGTAGCAAAGATAATAGGGAAAAGTAGTACTTATGGGTTTGAAAGAAAATTTTTAGATAGATCAAAGGGCTTTGATCATTCTAGTTCTACTATTTGGTATAGTTATGAGTGGAAATTAGAGGAATCTGGGTTATATGAAAAGCATGAAGAAAATAGTTATCAAACTAGAAGGGAGTATTTTATTTATGATGCAGAATATGAAACTATTACAAAAGTTAGCCATTCAGAAGCACTAAAGTATGTGCAGGAATTTATTATAGGTGTAAAACAAGATTAAGATTTGATATAAATAGGAGTTGGTTGTGAAGTATTTCATGATTGGCTCTTTTCTTATTATTAAATATCACGTTAACATGATTAATAAGAGATAATATATGATATACTATATATTATAAAACTGGACCATGAAGGAGAGAAAAAATTGGAATATAAGTCAACGATTAAATCTAGACCTTATTTATATAAAGAGACTAAAAAGGCTGCAAGCCTTGTAAATAGAGGGGTTGAAATATCAAGTTTGAAAAGTGAATCTATAGAACATAATATTTTTCAAGTTGAAACAGAAACCAGAATGAAGGAACTTGCATCAATTATTGGAACGAGATTAAAAGAATTAGATAGTTATTTAATTCAAAAGATAGAGAGCAGTAACATAGAAACATCAAAAATAATAGTTATGTATGCTATTTTAAAAAATGATAGGCTGTTTTTTGAATTCATGAATGAAGTATATAAAGAGAAAATAGTACTAAAAGATTTATTTATAAGAGATAAAGATTTTGGAGTATTTTTTCAAAACAAAAGAGAACAAAGTGATAAGGTTAATTCTTGGTCTGAATATACATTTAAAAAGTTAAAACAGGTTTATATAAGAATACTATTTGAAAGTGGACTTATTGCTAATCAAAAGGGAGATAGAGAAATAGTTATTCCGATTATAGATGGTGAAGTTAAAGATTATATTTATAAATTAGGAGATAAGGTTTATATTAATGCCATACTTGGAATAAACGAATAGTATTGCATTGTAAATCAGAAAGAGGTATGCGATGAAAAGTATATATGAAAGAGTGGATGAGATTCTTCCTAAGATTGTGGAACCGTCTTTTAGAGAAAATAAGGGGCTTGGGAATGAAATAGGATTTTATATTTTTGATTATGATCCAGAGCATGAATTACTTATAAGAGATAGAGTGGAATTTATTAAAGATAAGGTTAAAGGTGCGTATGGATTAAACATTGTAGAATTTGATTTATATGAAATCATGCTTGAACTATTAGATTCTAAAGGATATTTAAAAAAGAATTTTATTATGGAAGAGAAAAAAGGTAGTGAACAGGTATTTACTGCAACTAAAAAGGCATTGAGGTTAACATTAGATAATGATTTATTAGTACAGTACATTAGTGAAAGATTAGATGATGCAGATATTGTATTTCTTACAGGAATAGGTAAGGCATGGCCTATTATACGTTCACATACTGTTCTAAATAATTTACATAGAATAGTTGAAAAACAGCCGCTTGTTATGTTTTTCCCAGGCACTTATGATGGGGGTTCACTTATGCTTTTTAATTATTTAAAGGATGATAATTATTATAGAGCATTTCAACTTATAGATAAATATTAATTTAAAGGGGAATGGAAGTATTATGGATATTAAATTAAAAGAGATGTTTTACAAACCAATTGACAGAGATATTAAAGGCGTTATTAAAGTAGGTCAGGCTGATGATGAAAATATCAAGCAGGAACTTGAAGAATATGTAGTTACAAGAGAGTTGAATAGGCATATAGAACTATTTTTTGAAGCATATAAAGAAGGAATTGTATCTATTACAGATAAAATAGGAGTATGGATATCAGGATTCTTTGGAAGTGGTAAATCTCACTTTTTAAAAATTCTTTCATATCTTCTTGAAAACAGGGTTATTGAAGGTAAAAATGCTATTGAGTATTTTAATGATAAAGGATTAGATAATTTTACACTTGCTAATATGAAAGCAGCAGAAGATGTATCTACAGATGTAATATTATTTAACATAGATTCAAAGTCAGATTCAGATTCAAAGTCTAATAAGGATGCAATAGTTAATGTATTTAATAAGGTATTTAATGAAATGCAGGGATTCTGCGGTTCAATGCCATGGGTTGCTGACTTAGAAAGACAAATGGTTAAAGATAATGTATATGATGAATTTAAAAAGGAGTTTGAAGAAATATCAGGAACTTCATGGATAGAAGCAAGAGAAGACTTTTATTATGAAGAAGATTCTATAATAGAAGCATTATCTAAAACAACTAAAATGAGTATTGATGCAGCAAAGAACTGGTATAACAAATGTGAAGAAAATTATTCTCTTAGTATTGAAAAATTTGCATCAAGAGTTGAAGAGTATTGTGAATCTAAAGGGAAAAATCACCATGTTGTTTTCTTAGTAGATGAAATTGGACAATATATTGGAGATAATACTCAACTTATGTTAAATCTTCAAACAGTTGTTGAAGATTTAGGAACGAAATGTAATGGTAAGTGTTTTGTTATAGTTACTTCACAGGAAGGGCTAGATGAATTTACAAAGGTTAAGGGAAATGACTTCTCAAAAATTCAAGGTAGATTTAATACAAGATTATCTTTATCATCTGCTAATGTTGATGAGGTTATTAAGAAACGTATACTTAGAAAAACAGAAGGTGCTACAAGTCATTTAAAAGCATTATATGAACAGAAGGAATCTATAATTAAGAACCTATTAACTTTTACTACAGATACTGCTGAAATGAAGTTGTATAAAAATAGTGAAGATTTTGCAGAAGTATATCCATTTATCCCATATCAATTCAATTTATTACAATCTGCATTTAATGGTGTTAGAGAGCATGGAGCATCAGGTAAGAGTTTATCAAGAGGAGAAAGAAGTCTTCTTGGTGCATATCAGCAGGTAGCGGTAGAATATATGAACTGTGACAGCAATATACTTATACCTTTTTCAGCATTCTACAGCACTATAGAAACTTTTCTAGATTCTTCAATCAGATCTGTAATAATGAATGCAGAAAAAAATGAAAACTTAGATAAGTTTGATGTTGAAGTATTAAAACTATTATTCCTTGTTAAATATGTAAAAGAAATAAAAGCAAATATAGAGAATTTATCTACATTATTAGTAGATGAAATAGATGCTTCTAAAAAGGAAATCAAAGATAAGGTAAATGAATCATTAAAGAGACTTATAAAACAGACTCTAGTTCAAAAAAATGGTGATGAATATATATTCTTAACTAATGACGAACAAGATGTAAATAAAGAAATAAAGAATATTGCTATTGATAGTGGTGAAATAACTTTAAAGGCTGGAGAAATAATTTTTGATGATATTTATGGAGAAAGCAAGTTTACTTACTCTAGAAAATATATATTCCCATTTAATAAGATTATTGATGATAGGACTAGAGGACCTCAAAATAATGAAGTTGGAGTTAAGATAATAACTGCAAACTTTAATTTAGTTGGTGGAACATCTCAAAGTGAATTAAAGCAATTATCTGTAAGAGAAAACAACGTAATCGTGAGCATTGCTAAAGATGATAAGTTTATAGAAGAAATAGAAAATGTATTAAAAATAGATGCATATTTAAGACTAAAAGGTGGAACTAAATCAACTACATCTATCGAAGATATCAAAACTAAGAAGAGCAGAGAAAGAGAAGAAAGATTAAAAAGAGCAAAATTTTTAATTGAAGATTCTTTAAGAACATCTGAAATATATGTAAATGGTACTTTATTAGAATTAAAAGAAAAATCTGGAGTAGATAAGATTAATGAAGGACTTAAATCTCTTATTGATTCTAAATATAATAAAATTAATTATATTAAGGAATTTAAGGATAGCAGCAAAGATTTATTTGATATTATGGACGCTAAATTAAATAAAATATCTTTAGTGGATAATGATCCTAACAGGTTAGCAGTAGAAGAAATTAAAACTCACATTGAGACAAGTACAGCAAGAAATCTTCAGGTTACTGTAAAAAGTGTATTAAGCAAGTTCTCAAATGCATCATATGGATGGAAGGACATAGATATTCAAGGCATCATAGTAACATTATTTAAGAAGCAGGATATAAAGGCAGTATTAAATGATGAAGTTTTAGCACCTAATAATAGAGAAATAGTTAATTATGTTACAAAGAGAGATTATATAGAAAGAGTTATTCTAAAAACAAGAGAAAAAGTGCCAAACAAATATATAGAAGTTCTAAGAGATTTAAATAAAGATATCTTTGGATTCTCATCAATGCCTAGCGATGAAGATGGAATGATGACTAGTTTTAAGGAATCTAGCAGAAGTGAATTACACAGAATTGATTTAATGCTTAATAATTTTAGTATAGGCTGTAAGTATCCAGGCGAAGATGTTTTAAAGAACGGGCAGAAGTTATTTAAAGAAGTTGTAGAAATAAAAGATACATTAGAATTCTTTAAAGAAGTATATGATTTAGAAGATGATTTCTTAGATTATGTAGATAAGATTGATAACATTAAAGGATTCTTCTATAAGAAAGAAAACGGAACTATAGATACATCGTCAAAGGGAGAGCAGAGAATAATCTTTGATAATGCAATTAAAACTATAAAGAATTTTGATGAAAATCGTGAATTCATAGTAAATGATGAAATAGATAAGATTGTAAATGAAATAAAAGATATCACAAAGATGAAAGAACCATATAGCAAGATTCCTAATATTCCATTGCTTATAGAAAAATATAATAATAAGGTTTTAGAGTTATTAGAAGATGAGAGCAAGCCTGTAATAGAGTTTATTAAGCAATCTAAAAAAGAAGTTATTGAAACTCTGGAAACTTATGATTTAAAAGATAAGTTTGAATTACAAGTTATAGATGATTTCAACAGATATGTAGATAGAAGTGAAAAGGCAGATAACTTTACAACTCTTTCATCAATGAAGGATTTAACAGATAAATTAAAGGTTAAGTGGATAAGACAAATTGTTTCTGAAGCAGAAACTATAAAGAGATTAAAGGAACAGGAAATAGCAAAGGCTGCTACAATTACTGAAACACAAAGCAAAGATGGTTATAAGGCAACTAAACCATTAGAACAACGTGCTATACCACAAGTCAAAGTAGAAATAAAAACTAAAACTTTAAGCATGAGAGAACTAGTTAAAGGTCAGAAAGTAATCAAGAATGAAAGTGATATTGATGAAATAGTTGAAACTTTAAGAAGGAAATTGAAAGAAGAATTAGATACAGATACTATTATTACTTTAATTTAATATGCTATAGGGGGATTAGCATGGGGATTAAAAGAATGCAGGGAACGTCTGCACATTTTGAATATGTTAGGCCAAAAGATGGCAAGAGAAAAAGTGATTGTATTTATTATAATAAAGGTATTTGTAATCATTCAAAATGTCAAACATATTTAGGAAAATGTATTGGAAGATTGTACTGTAGTAACTTTGATTATGTAAGTAAAATGATTACTAACAATATAGATGATGAAGTGAATAAATTATACTATAAAGTAGGAAGTTGTCATAATGAATTAATAAATAAAGTATATAAATTAAGACATATAGAGAGCAAAGAGGAAGTTTTTCTTTATGTGACTGATAAACAGGACAATAATCATGCATTAAATGAATCATCTGGAAGTGTCAGATTGGCCGAAATAATTAAGAAGAAAGGTATAGGAGATTTTATAAAGGTTAGAAAGAAAAAATATGTTATTGTAAGCATTAAAGAAAGGTAAAATATATGGATAAGAATAAGATAAAATCTTTTGCTATATGGGCAAGAAGAAAAATGATAGAATCTGTTACTGAAAAAGCAGAGAGAATAGGTATTACTAAAGATAAAATAGAAGAAGTAGAAGTAATACAAGGTGGATTTAAATTAGGAGAAGAAACATTTTACTTATCATCAAAACATAGAGATGCGTTAATTCATCAAATAGATGAAAAGGGATTTGAAGAAGTAATGGAAGAGGTAGCATATACTTGGTTCAATAGATTTATGGGACTAAGATATATGGAAGTTAATGATTATCTTCCTTCTGGAATAAGAATACTTTCGTCATCTGTTGAAGGAAAGGTTGAGCCAGATGTATTAAGTAAAGTATCGGATATCAT
The DNA here is from genome assembly GCA_017404025.1 of Clostridia bacterium. Lineage (GTDB taxonomy): Bacteria > Bacillota > Clostridia > TANB77 > CAG-508 > CAG-269. Next base: position 10,424 of record JAFRDD010000154.1, on the reverse strand, counting down.
AGAAGAATTAAGTTTGAATGGTGAAGAAATATATGAACTTTTAGATAGCGGAACTACAAATGATAGAGAAAAGGCCTATAGAATTATATTAGTTAAGCAATGTAATGAATTAGGTAAGATAATACCTCAGATGTTTGAAAAAATAAGTGATTATACAGAATTACTTTTACCAGATAATTTACTTGAAGAAGGTTCTGTAATAAGAAAAATGGTAGAGGATATTGAGGAATCTGACTGGAAAGAAGAAGTTGAAATAATAGGATGGATGTATCAATACTACATATCAGAAAAGAAAGATGAAGTATTTGCAGCATTAAAGAAGAATGTAAAGATAACAAAAGAAAATATTCCAGCAGCAACACAATTATTTACACCTAAGTGGATAGTAAAATATATGGTTGAAAATTCACTAGGAAGACTATGGCTTGAAGGTCATCCAAATGCAGAACTTCAAAGCGAATGGAAATATTACTTAGAAGAAGCAAAGCAGGAACCAGAAGTAGAAGAAGAATTACAAAAAATAAGAGAAGAACATTCAAAACTTACACCAGAAGATATTAGAGTATTAGATCCATGTATGGGTAGTGGGCATATCTTAGTTTATGCTTTTGATGTTCTATATGAAATATATAAGACAGCAGGATATAGTGAAAGAGAAATACCTAAATTAATATTACAGAATAATCTATATGGTTTAGATATAGATGATAGAGCAGCACAACTTGCTTCATTTGCTTTGATAATGAAGGCTAGACATTATAATAGAAGATTATTTAGAGAAATTGAAAAAGAAGATTTAGAACTTAATATATGCTCAATACAAGAAAGTAATGAAATAAATGAAGAAGCAATAGATTATTTTGCTAATGGAAATAAAGAATTAAAGAATGATGTTATGTACTTAGTAGATGTATTTACAGATGCTAAGGAATATGGCTCAATTCTTGAAGTTAAGGCTGTTGACTTTAAGGGAATAAAACAGAGATTAAAAGAAGTGGAATATGAAGATAATCTTATATTTGGGGATTATAGAAAGATAATAATTGATAATTTACCTTGTGTTGTTAAACAAGGAGAGTTAATGAGTAGATTATATGAAGTTTGTGTTACTAATCCTCCTTACATGGGGAACAAAGGAATTAATGGAACTTTAAAAAATTACATTGATTCTAATTATCCAAATACAAAGGGAGATTTATTTTCGGCATTTATAGAAAGAGGCATAAAATATACAAAGAAAAATGGTGATTTAGGTTTTATGACGCCATTTGTATGGTTATTTATTAGTTCATATGAACAACTAAGAGAGTTAGTCTCTAAGGATAATTCAATTTCAACATTAATTCATTTAGAATATTCAGCATTTGAAGATGCAACAGTACCTTTATGCACATTTACTTTAAAAAAGTCACAATATTGTAATATAGGAACATATGTTAGGTTGGCAGATTTTACTGGAGGAATGGAAGTTCAAAATGAAAAGTTTATTGAAGCCAATAAAAAAATAAAATGTGAGTATAAATATGAAAGTAATGCAAAGAATTTCTCCATTATTCCTGGAATACCAATAGCATATTGGTTGAGCGAAAAAATGTTGAATTCATTTAGGCATGGAAGACAATTTTCAGAATATGGCGAAACTAAAAAGGGAGTTTTAACAGGTAATGATGCTAGGTTTGTTCGAATGTGGCATGAAGTCGACTTTGGAAAAATTGGATTTAAAATAATTAATTATGATCAAATGATTGATAGTAAAAAGAAATGGTTTCCGATAACAGGTGGAGGCAATTATAGAAAGTGGTACGGTAATTTTGAGAGTATTGTCAATTTAGAAAATGATGCTTATGAAATAAAATATAATAATAAAAATAATTTTAGATTAAGAGATAATAAATATTATTTTAAACAATGCTTAACGTGGACTGAAATATCAAGTAAGGCTTTTTCTGTTAGATTTGTTCCAATGGGAATTCTATTTGGAAATGGTGGACCAACGTGCTTTGTTAATAAGCAAATTGAATATTTTTTAGCGTTATTAAATTCTAAGTTCTCAGCAGAAATACTAAAGGTGTTAGCACCAACAATAAATTTTGGTCCAGAACAAATAAAAAAAATACCATGTGAAATAGAAAATTGTAATAATATTACTCAACTGAGCAAGAGAAATGTAGGTATATCTAAAAATGAATGGGATTCTTTTGAAACATCATGGGATTTTGAAATTCATCCATTACTTAAAATGGTAAACATTGGACAAAGACAGTATAAATTAAGTTCAGTATTTAATATGTGGGAAACTAAATGTGAAGAAAACTTCGCACAGTTAAAATCTAATGAAGAAGAGTTAAACAGAATATTTATTGATATTTATGGTTTACAGGATGAATTAACTCCAGAAGTTGAAGATAAGGATATTACAATTAGAAAAGCGGATAGAACAAGAGATATTAAATCGCTTATTTCTTATGCAGTAGGATGTATGTTTGGAAGATATTCTATAGATGCACAAGGTCTAATTTATGCTGGTGGAGAGTTTAGTGATAAGTGGAAAGTGGATAGTGAACAGTGTAAAGTTAAAACATATATAGATATACCAGAAAATGATTTAGGTACTATTCGAGAATATAATTCTGATGAAAATGATAATTTAATTGATGAAGAATATGAAGTGAAAGAGCAAGCGCAAAGAAAAGAAGTATGGGTTGATGCCTCATTTGCTCCTGATAAAGACAATATTATCCCGATTACTGAAGATGAATATTTTGAAGATGATATAGTGTCTAGATTTATTGAATTTATCAGAACTGTATATGGTGAAGAAAATCTTGAAGAAAACCTTGATTATATTGCTGATTCTATAGGAAGAAAGACTTCTGAAAGTGCAAGACAGGCAATTAGAAGATACTTTATTAAAGATTTCTATAAGGATCATTTAAAGATTTATCAAAAGAGGCCTATTTACTGGATGTTTGATAGTGGTAAAAATGATGGATTTAAATGTCTGATTTATATGCATAGATATAATGACCAGATTGTAGCAAAAGTTAGAACTGATTATCTTCACAATTTACAAAGAAAATATGAAGCAGAAATTAATAGACAGCAGTTAATTGTAGATTCAAGTGATAGTACTACAAAAGATAAGACTGTTGCTAAGAAGAAGATTGATAGAATTAATAAACAGCTTGAAGAATGTAGAGAATATGATGAAGTTGTAGCATATTTAGCAAATGAAAAGATATCTATTGACTTAGATGATGGAGTTAAGGTTAATTATGCTAAATTCCAAAATGTTAATGTGATTAATTCTAAGGGTAAAGAAGTAAAAATGAATTTATTGGCTAAAATATAAATAGATGATAATATATGACAGCAGTCTAATATTTTAATTATGGCTGCTGTCAATTATGAATGAGTATGTTAGAAGGTGAAGAGTGTGATAAAAAGTTTTATTTTTGAAAATTTTAAAAGTTATGAAAAAGCAAGATTGGAACTAGAAGATTTAACTATATTAATAGGAACTAATGCAGCAGGTAAAACTAATGCAATTGAAGGTATAAAAATATTATCAGAAATATCTACTGGAAGAGATTTCTCTGTGATTTTAGATGGTTCTAAAAATGTAGATAGTGAGATAAGAGGTGGAAGTAAAGGTTGCTGCAAGTTAAATACAACATATTTTACATTAGGATGTGTTGTTGATGTTGATTTAGATAAAGATATTGAATACAGAATTACAATAAAAGTTGGAGACAGAGTATATGTAGAGGAAGAAAGTTTATATATTATTGAACGAGATTCTAATAAAGAATTAATTTTTAAAACTAAAAGAGGAAATAAAGATAGCGGAGATATAAAAGTTCAGTATAACAATCATAAGAAAGGAAAGAATCCAGATTTAACTTGCATAAGATATAGCGCTGTTTTACCTCAGATGGTATCTAAACTTCCATTAGATAATGATGTATATAAGAAATATGCAGAATATATTAATATGGTTGTTGATAATTTAAGAAATATTTTATTTTTAAATCCAGTCCCAAGTGAAATGAGAGGATATTCAAGAATTACAGATAATGAATTAAGACCTAATGCAGATAATTTATCTTCAGTATTATATAGTATATGCCAAAATGAAAATTATAAAAATAAACTCTTAGATGTGATTAAAAAATTACCTGAAAATGATGTTGTAGGAATAGATTTTATAAAAACTCCAATAGGAGACGTTATGTTCAGCATAAAAGAAAAGTTTGGTTCTCGTTCAAATACAATGGAAGCAAAAAGATTATCAGATGGGACTATAAGATGCTTAGCAGTTATAGCATCCATATTAAGCCAGGAAAAAGGCAGTACCGTTGTAATTGAAGAAGTAGATAATGGAATTCATCCAAGCAGGGCAAAAAGTTTGATTGATGCTATATCTGAACTAGGAAAAGATAAAGGTGTTGATGTAATTATTACAACACATAATTCTGCATTATTAAATTCTGTTTCTAAAGATGATATAAAAGGTGTTTCTATATGCTATAGAGATGAGAATGATGGTTCAAGTAAGTGCTTACCTTTCTTAGATATAGATAGATATCCAAATCTTTTAGCACGTGGAAATTTAGGTGATTTAGTAATAAATGACGAAATATTAAATGAGATAAAGAGTCATAAAAATCAAAACAAAGACTTATCGTGGTTGGAGGAATAGGAATGGATGTAAGAGTAATAGATACTTCTGTATTACTAAATATTTTGGATATACCAAATAGAAATGCGAACCATGAAGAAGTTTTTAAAGAATTTAAAGAGTTAGCAGAATCAAAAAATGAAACATTGATATTACCATTAGCATCAATTATTGAAACAGGCAATCATATTGCTCATATAAGTGATGGAAACATAAGAAGAGAAAAAGCAAAACTTTTTTCAATTTATCTTAAAAAGACAGCAAATGGAGAAGCTCCATGGGAGTATTTTGGTAAAGAATTAGATAAAGATGATCTAAGCATTATTGCAGATGAATTTCCATCCAATGCAATGATGGAGACAGGAATTGGTGATATGTCTATAATACGAGCATATGAAAAATATAAACAATTAGTACCTTCTATTGGAAGAATAATGATTTGGAGTTTAGATGGCCATCTACAGGGATATTCAGAGAATGTAGCACCAGTTATACGTAGAAGATCTAGATGATAAGGAGTTAAACAGCAAATTATGAAATGGAGTATTGAATCTGAACAAGATAAAAGAATCTTTAATGTAATTAAAGATGTAAAAGATGGTGATTATATGGGAGCAATGGATGCATGGGGAACATATTTAAATGAAAATTTAAAATTTCCATTTGAGGCAGTTGTAGAAGAAAATGAAGTATACTATCCTATCGAGTTTGGAGATAAATTAAAAGTTAAAAGCATAAGTATGATAGATGATTTGTATGGAGTTATTGTAAATGTACAAAAAGGAAAGCATAATTGTACAATAGAATTATGCCAGTTAGAAGCAAGTGATGAAAATAAGCAATTACTAGATGATTACAACATGTGGTTTAGTAATATGTAAGTTGAAGTAATAAATTGATTATACTTCATTAAATGAAGAGGTGACACATGAATTTACATGAAATAAGAAACTTTCTAAAAGATTTATTTTCAAAGCCACTAGGTGATGGTAAGAAACGTAATATTGTCTTTTGGTATGATGAAAATGAAGATTTCATTGAAGAAATAGATAATTTTGATTTAGAAGACGTTAAAGTTATTAAGTTAACTGAAAATAATGCTTTTCATACAAAGTATTATATAGAAAAAGAAGATACATTAAGTAATATACTTGTATATTCTAACATGAAAAAGCCAGAACCAAATGAAGACTGGCTTTATGATATATTCTGTTATAGCGAAGAATTTTCTACAGATAGAGCAACTGTAATTATGCGTGAACTTGGAGTTGCAAATCCAGCATTAAAAGATGTATTTAAGTTATATAATACATTCTTTAAGAATAAAGAAAGAATTACAGCATTTAAAAACTTAAATTTAAATATTGATAATTTTACTGAAGAAAAAGTTCATATGGCTGTTTTATGTGTATTAACTAAAACAAAGATAATGGATTTTGAAGAGGTACTAAAGAATTTAATAAAAGATTATTTAGATGATAATCATAAGTTATATGAAAATATAAATAAGTTTGGTAGTGAAGAGGAACTTTGGAATCTTATAAGAAAATATTACGGATATTCATTTGAAGAAAAAAGCTTAGAAAGATTTATGGCAACTCTTCTTATAACTAATATGAATGAAACTGTAAAGTTTGAGCTTCCAAAGCAATATAATTCATTTATATCTAAAAAGACTACAAACTGTATAGTATTTATAGATCATTTTATGAACAATGTTAATGATAGTGCTTACTATGATAAGATGCAGCATATTATTGGTGAGAAAATGAAGATAAATGCTTTATTAGATAAAAATGATAGTGATACTTTTGCATCTAATGATACCTTTGAACATGTAGATAAATTGATTTTAAGAAGAATTACAAATCTTATAAAAGAAGGTGTAGAAGAATACGATAAGTATTTAAATTTATTATCATCAAGAAGAACTCTGCACTATTATAAAAAATATATAAGTGAATATAAAGCTTTAAAATGGTCAATAAATTTATTAAAGAAAAAGAAGGAACTAGATTCATTAATAAAGACTGAAAGCATATATGATATGGTTAAATCTTATGCTAATAATTATTACTATATAGATAAAGCATATAGAAAGTTCTATTACCATTATGATAACTGTATTGAAAAAGAATTGTTATGTGATTTAAAAGATATAGTTGAAAATCTATATAACAATTGGTATCTACAAGAATTATCAATTAAATGGAATGAAGCGTTATCAAAAAATAATGGATGGAGAATTGATGGCTTAAAGCAACAGGATAATTTCTATTCTGAGTTTGTAAAATATGAACGTAAGGAAAGAACATATGTAATTATTTCAGATGGACTAAGATATGAAAGTGCTGATGAGCTTAATACATTACTTACAAATAAAAGAAAAGGTAAATCAAAGATAGAATATATTCAAGGGGTATTACCTTCTTATACAAAACTTGGTATGGCAGCATTATTACCTAATAGATCTATTGAAATAAATGATAATTATGATGTATTAGTAGATGGTATTAATAGTAGTGGAACTGAAAATAGAGATAAAATATTAAAATCAGCAAATCCTAAATCATTAGCAATAACTTATGATAAGGTTATGGATATGAAAGATGCTGAAATAAGAAAAGCATTTACTGGATTAGATATGGTATATATTTATCATAATACAATAGATGCGCGTGGGGATCATTCAAGCACTGAAAGGGAAGTATTCAGTGCAACAGAAGACGCATTTAAAGAAATAATTTTACTTGTGAATAAGTTAGTAAACAGAGTTAGTGCAGCAAGTATTATCATTACAGCAGATCATGGATATTTGTATAAGAGAAGTGCAATGGAAGAAAGTAATAAGTTAACAGGAATAAAACTAGATGATGGCGAAGATAATAGAAGATTTTTATTAACTTCTAATAAAGAAGATGTAGAAGGAACCATTACTTTTAGTATGGATTATCTTCTAGGAAGAGATTCAGATAAATATGTTATTACACCTAAAGGAACAAGCAGATTTAAGGTACAGGGAGCAGGTGCTAATTATGTTCATGGTGGTGCAATGCCACAAGAAGTTATAGTTCCTGTAATTAAATTTAAGAATGATAGAAGTACATCTAGTGTAAATGACATAAGAAAAGTTAAGATAACATTAACAAGCATTACTCGCAAAATAACAAATATTATAACTTATTTAGAGTTCTTCCAAGATGAAATGATTCAAGATAAAGTACTTTCGAAGAAAGTAAAATGTTATTTTGAAGATGAAGAAGGAAACAGAATTTCTAATGAGAATATAATCATAGGAGATTCAAGAAGTGAAAATCCAAAGGAAAGAAGTTATAGAGAAAAGTTTGTATTAAAAAGTATGCCATATGATAAAACAAAACAATACTTCTTAGTAATAGAAGATGCAGAAGATTCTAATGGTGATTATGATAGAATACCATTTAATATTGATATTGCTATTGTAGATGAGTTTGGATTTTAAAGGATGGGGAATTATGGATGATTTAAGTATAAAGTTAAATGAGAACTTTGCAGGAAAAGTTGTTAGAAAAGATCTAACTCAGAAATTAAAACAAGGAGCCAATGTTCCTATATATGTATTAGAATATCTTCTAGGTATGTATTGTGCCACAGATGATGAAGATAGCATAAATGAAGGTGTAGAAAGAGTAAAGAATATATTAGCAGATAACTTTGTAAGACCAGATGAAGCAGAAATGATTAAGTCTAAAATTAGAGAAATGGGTAGATTTACTATTATAGATAAATTAACAGTAAAGTTAAATGAAAAAAAGGACATATACGTTGCTGAATTTTCAAATTTAGGATTAAAAGATGTTGAGATAAGTTCAAACTATGTTAAGGATTATGAGAAATTATTAGGTGGAGGAATATGGTGTATAGTAAAACTTCAATATTATTATGAAGAAGGAGTTAAGGATCAAAATCCTTTTATAATAGATCAGGTTACACCTATTCAAATGCCTAGTATGGATATAGATGAGTTAATAGAGGGAAGAAAGCATTTCACTAAGGATGAGTGGATAGATATTCTTATACGTTCTATTGGTATGGAGCCTACACAGTTAAAAGATGAAGTAAAGTGGCATATGCTTCTTAGAATGGTGCCATTATGTGAGAATAATTATAACATGTGCGAACTTGGACCAAGAGGAACTGGTAAGTCACATTTATATAAAGAAATATCACCTAATTCAATTTTAGTATCTGGAGGTCAGACTACCGTAGCAAATCTATTTTATAACATGTCTCAGAGAAAAATAGGACTTGTAGGAATGTGGGACGTAGTTGCGTTCGATGAAGTTGCAGGAATAACATTTAAAGATAAAGATGGAATTCAAATAATGAAAGATTATATGGCATCAGGTTCTTTTGCAAGAGGAAAAGAAGAAAAGGCAGCCTCTGCATCTATGGTGTTTGTAGGAAATATTAATCAAAGTGTAGATGTTCTTTTAAAAACATCTCATTTATTTGAACCATTCCCAGAGGCAATGGCATATGATTCAGCATTTTTTGATAGAATGCATTTTTATCTTCCAGGATGGGAAATTCCAAAGATGCGACCAGAATTAATTACAGATAGTTTTGGGTTTATAACAGACTATTTAGCAGAGTATTTAAGAGATATGAGAAAAAGAACATATGGGGATGCTATTGATAAATACTTTAAACTTGGTAATAATTTAAACCAAAGAGATGTTATTGCAGTAAGGAAGACAGTATCAGGATTAGTTAAATTAATTTATCCTCATGGAGAATTTTCTAAAGAAGATATTGAAGAAATTCTTAAGTATGCTTTAGTTGGAAGAAGAAGAGTTAAAGAGCAATTAAAGAAAATAGGAGGAATGGAATTCTATGATGTTCATTTTTCTTACATAGATTTAGACACTATGGAAGAAGAATTCGTATCAGTTCCTGAACAAGGCTCGGGCTCATTAATTCCAGAAGGATTAGGAAAAGCAGGGCATGTATATACAGTAGGTGTTGGAGATTCTGAAATGATAGGTGTATACAAGATTGAAACTGAAGTAGTATCCGGCAGTGGTAAATTTGAAAGAACAGGACTTGGTACTTGTAGGGAAGCAAAGGAAAGTATAGAGACTGCATTTAGATATTTCAAGGCTAATAGCAGGAGTATAAGCGCATCTATTTCAACTACAAGTAAGGACTATCTAATGCATGTACAAGACGTAAATGGAGTAGGAATGGCCTCTTCATTATCCTTAGCAGCAATAATTGCAATGTGCTCTGGAGCACTTAATAAACCAGTACAAAGCCAATTGGCAGTATTAGGGTCTGTAAGTATTGGAGGTACTATAAACAAAGTAGAAGACTTAGCAAATACTCTTCAAGTATGTTTTGATGCAGGTGCTAAGAAAATTCTTCTTCCTATGGTGAATGCAGCAGATATACCTGTAGTTCCACCAGAACTTTTTGCTAAATTTCAAATAATGTTTTATTCTGGTGCAGAAGATGCTGTATTTAAAGCATTAGGTGTACAATAAAATAATATATAACCTTAGATAAAGATTGCACATAGAAAATTAGATATTAATAAAGCGATTATTTAAAATGATTTTTTGTAAGCGTAAAAGTTTTTGGCGTCTTTTATTGCTTCAAAAATAGTAATAAAATATCCCTATAAAGTTATTGAGATTCACATCATACCTCAATTATCTTTATAGGGATTCTATTATTTCTTATCTTTAATTTTTAGATCATC
>JAFRDD010000153.1 GCA_017404025.1 Clostridia bacterium | reverse complement strand
GATTTTGCTCCTTTGTACGTTTTTCTATATAATAACACATACGACAACATACGTCAAGAAAAAAATAAAAATTTGACAAAAAAAATAAGCATTTTGAATGCTTACAAAGATTTTTTGGAGAAGGAACTGTTAAATATCCGATATTAATGTTGATTAATACTACTAAAAATATGGATTAGAGAAATCTAAGCTATATTTTTTTTTGAAAAATTTTGTAAAAGACTTGACTAAATATTAACAATAAATGATAAAATGTAGGAAATAATAAATTTGAGAAAAAATGAATAAGGAGGAAAATTTGAAAACAAAAAATATGTGTATTATTACAGATGGATATCCATCGGATAAAAGAATAGTGAATACATTTGTGGAGCAATTGATTAATAAATTTGCAGATTTTGATATTAATTGTTATGTAATAGCACCACAATCATTGACTAGAATTTGGTTTAAAGGATTTCCTAAAAATCCTAAGGAATATTATAGAGTTAATGAAAATGGAAAAAGTATAAAAGTGTATTCTCCATATTATTTTACATTTTCAAACAAGAAAACAATTATTAATACTAATAAAATTAATTTATATAGTTTTGAAAAATCAGTTAAAAAGATATTTTATAAATTAAGCAAAACAATAAAATTTGATGTAATATATGCTCATTTTATATTTCCATCAGCAATTGTAGCTAATAAATTAAGTAAAAGGAACAATATCCCAGTATATTTTGCTTATGGAGAAAATACAAGCTATACAATAGATTATTTAGGTATAGAGAAAACAAAAAAGTTATTAGATGGAATAAACGGAGTAATTTCTGTTTCAACAGAGAACAAGAAAAGACTAATAGATAATAATATTATTCCTGAAAAACTAATAAGAGTATTTCCAAATGCTATTAACAATAATATTTTTTATAAAAAAGATAAAATGAAAGCAAGGGAAAAGCTTGGGTTTGCTAAAAATGATTTTATACTAGCTTTTGTTGGAAGATTTGTTAATGTAAAGGGAATAGATAGATTATGTGACACACTTAATTTAATTAATAATAAAAATATAAAAGCAATTTTTATAGGTGAAGGAAATATTAAGCCTAATTATAAAAATACAATTTTTGAAGGTACTATACAACATAATGAAATCGCAGATTATTTATCTGCAAGTGATATTTTTGTTCTACCTACAACAGCAGAAGGTTGTTGCAATGCTATTATAGAAGCTTTAGCCTGTGGAATTCCTGTTATATCATCTAAAGAATCTTTTAATGACGATATTTTAGATGATAGTTGTTCAATAAGAATTAACACTATGAATGTTTTGGAAATTAAAGAAGCAATAGAAAGATTATATAATGATATAAAACTTAGAGAGAAACTTTCAGAAGGAGCATTATATATGGCAAAAAAGTTTGAAATACAAAATAGAGCAAAGGGAATAATCGAATTTATTGAAGGTACAATGAATAATAATATACAAGAAGAATAGTAATAGCTATAAGGGAGACTAAAAAATAAAATGGAGTTATTTGAAATATTAGTAATAGGAACTGGATTGGCATTGGATGCTTTTGCAGTAGGATTTTTTCTTGGAAGTTCATTTAGTTCTTTTGTAGAGCAGGTAGATCATTGGATTGCATTTATACTATTAGTAATAATTGGTGGAAATATGATAAAAGGGAGTAGGATTTTTTTATGAATAAAGTATATTTCTTAGACATAAATAATTTAAAAAAAGATTTTACATATGAAGAAATTTATAGTAAAGTTTCTTTATATAGAAAAAGAAAGGTAGATAAGCTAAAATTTGAAAAAGACAAATGGCTTTCTTTAGGTGCAGAATATCTTTTAATACAAGGGCTAAAAGAATATGATATAGATTATTCAAAAATAGAAATTGGTTTTGTTAAAAATGGTAAGCCTATACTAAAACATTGCCCAAAAAAATTGTATTTCAATTTATCACATTCAGAAGAAATGGCTATGTGTGTGATATCTGATAGTGAAGTTGGATGTGATATTCAAAAAGTTGTTAATAAAGAAAAATATTTAGAAATAGCAGATCATTTCTTTCATCCAGAAGAAATTCAAATGATAAAAAATGCTAATGAAAAAGAAAAAAAAGAATTATTTTTTAGAATTTGGGTATTAAAAGAAAGCTATATAAAAGCTATAGGAAAAGGACTTAAGATGCCACTTAAAGATTTTAGAATTTGTTTTGAAAATAATAATCCTAAAATTTTTAATAATGATGATGTTTTAGAAGATAGGTTTCTAATAGAAGAAAAAGAACTTAAAAAGCTTGGTTATAAATCTGCAGTATGTATCAAAAAATATAACAAATAGTTACAAACTCTAGGATAAGAATGTTATAAAGACGAAGTATTTAAATGCTTCGTTTTTTATGTAAAGTAAAATAGCCAATAATATGTCAATAACTTTTGAAAATGTCCCAAAAATTTCTAAACATTAGCGGGAAATTATTCTCGCTAAAATGGACATTTTATTATATTAATCTTGAGTCTTTCCGCTCGCCGCGGAGGCAGGCTCAAGATTTTTTGTATAT
>JAFRDD010000028.1 GCA_017404025.1 Clostridia bacterium | reverse complement strand
TAAAGCCCTATAACTATCCGAAATAGACAGAGTAAATGTGGCAGATAGATGAAGTGAAAGTGCACGTTCTTACCTGGGGAGGTCTGATAATATATCAATAAGTAGATGAAATTTCGAAATTGATAACCTATGTAGTGATATATAGCTGAATTATCAGAAGTCAGCAGACGTCATAGTACCTGAGTTAATCGCGATAACGAAGGGAAGGACTGAACGTTAGAGGTTTACAACTTTGATAAATCTAAGAATTATGAAGAAAGCAGAAATTCCGATAAGGAATCTTGCTGTGGAGGTAGAAATGGAAGTTCGAGACAAACAGAAGATGCAGAGTAAAACTGTAGATTTATTAAATAGGGAAAGCGTAAACAATGAATTATTTGATACTAGCAGATTACTCGAAGATGTACTCGAAAGAGACAATATGCTTGAAGCAATGTATAGAGTAATTAGAAATAAAGGTAGCCATGGAATTGATGGCATGAAGACCGATGAACTTCGGGAGCATGTTAAAAGGACATGGACAACAGTTAAATCTAAACTGCTAGAAGGAAAATATAATCCATCTCCAGTAAGGAGAGTGGAAATTCCGAAACCAGATGGTGGAATAAGATTATTAGGAATACCAACAGTACAGGATAGAATGATTCAACAGGCAATTGCACAAGTACTTAGCGAAATATACGAGCCTACTTTCTCTGAAAGTAGTTTCGGATTCAGACCTAATAGAGGTGCAAAAGATGCCATTAAGCAATCAGAAGCTTTTATAAATGAAGGCTATAGATGGGTAGTTGATATGGATTTAGAAAAGTTCTTTGATAAAGTTAACCACGATATTTTAATGGGAAAACTTGAAAAAAGAGTGAAAGATAGAAGACTACTAAACCTTATAAGAAAGTATCTAGAAAGTGGAGTTTTAATAAATGGAATTAAAGTATCAAGCGAAGAAGGAACGCCACAAGGTGGTCCTCTTAGTCCACTACTAGCAAATATAATGCTGGATGATGTTGATAAGGAGCTTGAGAAACGAGGACATAAATTCTGTAGATATGCAGACGATTGTAATATATATGTTAAAAGTAAAAGAGCAGGTCTTAGAGTAATGAATTCTATGACAAGAATTATTGAAGGTGAACTTAAATTAAAAGTTAATAAAAATAAAAGTGCTGTTGATATTGTAAGTAAGAGAAAATTTCTAGGATTCTCATTTTATTTTGCTAAAGGTGGAGCCAAAATAAGAATACATGAAAAATCAATTAAAAGATTTAAAGAAAAGATAAAGTCCATAACAAACAGAAATAGAGGAATATCTATGGATTTAAGGTTACTTAAATTAAATGACTCTATTAAAGGATGGATAAATTATTTTGGAATAGCTAACGCTAGGCGAAAGCTAGTGGAACTAGATGCGTGGATTAGAAGAAGATTGCGAGCATGCATATGGAAACAATGGAAAAGAGTCAAAACAAGAATTAGAAATCTTATGAAACTTGGAGTTCCAAAGTATAAAGCATATGAATATGCCAATACAAGAAAAGGCTATTGGAGAATATCCAATAGTCCAATTCTAAATGCTACATTAGATAATAGATACTTCAAGAGTATTGGTCTAATGAGCCTATCTAATATTTAT
>JAFRDD010000152.1 GCA_017404025.1 Clostridia bacterium | reverse complement strand
GACTTTATACATTGCAATATTGTTATAATATTCCTCAGCAGTTACTATATAATTTGGGATAGGAGGTAACTCTGTATATTGAAAATCCTTATTGATACATATCCATGCATTAGATTTATTTTCATAAAATCTTTTTACAGGAATACCAAATATGTTTGAACATATTGTTTTAAGTTGATCTGCAAATGCTACACAATAAACAGGCAGCTTACTTTCATCTTCCTTTGGATTATATGTTGCAGAAATTGTTGGAGAAGTATATATAGAATTATAATAAGCTTTACACTCCTCTAAAGAATTCCATTCATGATTAAGAATTGTTTTTATCATTTTGGCCACAGTATCTTTTCCGCTTCCAGCAAAACCATTTAGGCCAATATATAAAAGATTAGACATTACTATATGCATATATTGTTATATATAATATAGTAATGTCTATCATATTTATTTACTTTCAGTTTCTCTAATTCCGTTAGTATATGAGGGAACTGGACTTGCCCAAGATGTACTATATCTTAATGCATCAATATTAATAGTATTAGATACTTTATGGAAGTTAGACATCTTACTTCTTCCAAGTGGAACAGCAAGACCCATAGTACCTTTGGTATACATTTTACCAATTTCTATCATATCTCTTGGCTTAGCATGTTTAAGATTTACTGTAACTTTCAATCCTGTAGGGAAATCATCAATTCCTAATGGTCCATAATGTTGAACTGTTGTATTTTCAATAATAAGATTACCCATTGACATTATAGGATTTCTTGGATTTCCAACTGTAAGATGCCATAATCCAACAGGTTCGCCACTAAGAATAGAATTTGTACAATATAATGCTGGACGACCTAAACTATTCTTAAGCATACCTTTAAGCATTGGTCCAACATTTAAGTTTTCCATGTGCTTAACTAAACTTTCACCAGCTTCTTTTCTTGCTGTTTTATCATTAAGAAGTTTTGCACCTTCATTTAAACCAGATGAAATAAACTTAGCAGCATTATTTGCAAGTCCTCCAAGAAAATCTCCAAAATTCAAATCTCCAGTCAGTATCATTTTGAATGTATCTGACAGTCTATCAAAAGCATTATCAATAAATGCATTTGCTGTATTCCACCCTTGTCTATTTCCAGGAGCACCAGCAAACCACACTTGTCCACCCCACCATTTACCAGTTCTATATGTTACTTGCTGTATGTTATTTAATAAATCAAGAAATGCTGTACGAGGATTTATATTTTCATATGCTCTTAATTCATAGTCAAATGTTAATGAGAAAGACTGATTAAATTCAAGTTTACCAGTATATAAATGTGTCTGTCTAATAGTTCCTTTTGGTTCATATACTCTATTTTGATCATACATTGTAAATATGTCATGTCTTTGATTAGAACCACTTGCTTTAAATGCAAAATTTCCAGTTAATGCTTGGAATCTATTAAGTATTCCATTAGCACCGCCAGCAAATCCGCCCCCTACCCATTGTCTATATGTAGGATTTGCAAGATTTACAATTGAACCAAGAATACCTCTATCTGCTGAATCTTCTTCTGAATTTACTTCTTGGAATTTACCTTCTTTCTCTTCCCAGCCTTCTTTATAATCATATTTAAGAATATCTTCAATCTTATTAGTATCATCAAGCCAAGTTACTAATCTACCAGTATCAACAGGAATATCTGCGCCGCCAGGTGTTCCTGATGCTTGTCCATCACTACTATATTGTGCAATATTCCAAATATCATCTCCAATAGGAACTGGGAATCTTCTTAAAGTAATAAGTCTGTTGTTTGCAATCTTTCCAAGATTCTTACAATACATAAAGTCAGCATATTTATACATAGCACGACCCATCTGTCCTTTCTCAGAAAGTTCAACAAGTTTCTTTATTGAACAATCAGAAACATCATCATATTTTGATTGATAATTTAATTCATAATGAACATTGTTTCCTTTATCCCAATCCATATCAACATTAGCATTTCCGTTTCCTTGCTTATCTGAATTAAGTATTGGAGTATTTCCAGTTATGCCAATAACATTAAGTCCATATAATGGATTAAATAATGATGGAACAACAGGCATTTCAATTGCCTCAGCAGTTACTTCTAAATCAGCACCACTTTTGCCTTCATTACCTTTTTCTAATAAACCATAATCAGTTATTATAGTTGCTGTGTTGTCATAAACAAATTTATAATGTCTTGATACTTGTTTAAGAACATCATAAGGAATTTTAAAATTATTTTCAACATATTTTTCTTTGTTTGCATTAATATCATAAGGGGCAGAATTTTGAGATAATGTTTCACCATTATTGTTTAAATTATTCTTATCATGTCTGCCTGGTAAAGTAAATGAAACAAATGGAATATTGTTCAAATAATTTCTTGATATTTCTTCTTTATCACCAATTGGACGATGACTAAAATGATAATCATTTGCTTGAAATGAAGCTAATCCATTTTCTGTTTTAGATTTATTAGCATTTCTATTCCAACCATCCCTGAATGCATTACCTATTGCTGCAAATATTGCCATCCTATAAAGAAGTCATTTTATTATATATAAAAATAAAGGACCGCAATCATTTGCAGTCCCTTTCTTGTAATTAAATAAACAATATTATGATAGCATCATTTTATGTTCAGCATAACGGCGTTTTACATGTCCTGGTTGAGAAATTTTAGATTCCTTAATTGCAGCAACAGTGAAATTAAAATCAGATTCATTCATTACACCATTTTTAACTCGGCATTTCATCAACCTTTCATAAAACAGAGATTTCTTAGCTCCACCTTCACCACAATTGTAAACGAATGAGAAAAATCCATCAATAAATCCCTGGGAAAATTCATATTCATAGGGGAGAGCATCAAGCAAACGGTTAACTGACTTTTCAAATTTCTTAATGTCTTCTCTGAGCAATCGGTCAGCTTCTGCCTTCGTAATTTTCATTCCTTCATAAACATCAGCACCGTGATGTCCATAACCGATTGTCCAACCGCCCGCATCTGCATATGCAGTAAGTACGCATTTTTCATATTGTTTGATAAACTCAATCCCCTTATCGGAAATGGAATAACTTTTTCCAAATGTTGCAATGCACATCAGCATGCAAGCAATAATTGTAATAATTTTTTTCATTTCTGTTTGTTTTGTTTAAATATTTTCACGTTCTTTATTGACAAGCTCAAGAAGGAGTTTGTCTTCATATTTCATAACATCTTGATAATTGACTTTACAAAGCCAAACTTGTTTGTTTTGCACGATTACATCTTCCTGGAGTTTGATCTCAGAAGTGTATTGAGCCTGGAACCACTTTACAACCTTTTGAATATACCAAGTAGGAACAATATATGTTGCGACAAGATTGCTTGCTTCATCAACTTCAGTGAGAATAAAAATAGAATGTTTGGTCATTTTCATTGGACCAAAAACTACACCGTCCTGGTTCCATTTAGAATTGCCAATTACATAAACCTGACTTCTGTGAGTATAGTTACCATGAGCAGTACGATAGTCGCAGTAGATTTTCCTAACAAGTTTGGAAAACTTTTCGGACATTTTCTGACTAACTGTTAACTTTTTCATAACGTTTGTTGTTGTTTACAATTAAAAATAGAAACAAAAATGAGAAATTCAAAGAATTTCTCATTTTCTTAAATATTTATTAATCAATTAAATATCATCAAAATCAAATGGTTCATCATATTTAGCAGGACCATCCTTTTCATAATTATCCTTTAATTTTGGATATGCATCATAATATTTATCTTGTGTTTTATATCCACACATATGACACCATTCAACTCTTAACATATTTACTTGTTTATCTGTCTTTTTTCCACGCATACCTTTGAATGGGAATACAATAGTTGTTTCTGGATTTTTACCATCTCTTCTATCATAAATAACAATTTCTCTTTCAATTGTATCTGGGTCATAATCATCATCATCCCATTTATGACCTTTTACATAATCATCAGAATTTCTCCATGATTTCCAATCACTTTCAAGTTTGCTTGGATTAAACTGTAAAATATTTGGCATCAATCCTTCCCACTTATATTTTCCATCTTTATCAAGCAATGCTTGTGCATTATTAAATAAGAATTTAACAAACTTATCAGGAGTATCAATATCAAATTTTGAAAGAATATCTCTATACTTATTAATTAATACTGTAATAGGTCTATCTTTCTTAAATCCATTGAATAATTTAATAGCATCTTGTTTATTGGTTAATGAAAACTGTTCATTTAACCCTTTAAGATAATCTCTAATTGCATCAATCAATGAAATAGCTTCTTGTGCATTCTTAGCACCTGGCTTTAATAAATTAACTTTTTCTAAAGCCTCATTAATGTATTCAACTAATTTTTTCATATCATATAATTTATATTTTATTCGTAAGATATATTCTGTAATATTAACTTATATTCTCTATTTACATTTTCAATGCTATCTGAAGAATGCATAGCATTTTTCATATCATCTTTACCCCAAGATTTACGTACTTTATTTTTAAGAGATTCCATATCTTTTATTGGGTCTTTACAGTCTTTATAACACATATATGAAATAGATTCACCTGAAGCCATGTAGTTGCAAAGGTCTTCATAATACTTTTCATCTTTCTTAGATATATAAAGCTCTTGGGCTTCAGGTATTGATAATACTTTCTTTACTTTCTGTACAACTATCCAACCATTATTCTTTAGCATATTATCAAAATCATATTCATGTTCAAGAAATTCTGGTTTAAGAATACAAAATCCATTTACTTCAACTAAAGCTTCTTTAATATATTGGTTAAGATGTTTCATATGTTATTCATCAATTATTTTATATTCTTTGAATATTCTTTTTAAGTTATTACCAGTATAACCAATTTCAATATATCTAAGAAGGTCTGTTCCAGGTTCATATCCCGTTAATGCATCTGACTCCCATTTAAATGCTTCTTTACCTGATATTTGTTTTCTTTTGCATCCAGTATTGAAACAAATATCTCCTTTATTAATTCCAGAAATGTATTCACCTCTTGTTCCAGTACCTTCACGTCTATCATAAATCTTATTGGTGCCTGTGCATAAACCAATTCTTATCTTATATTTTCCATCTGGCATTTCAACCATATATACATCTTTACAATATGCATATGCGCCGTGGTCTCCCCAGTTTTTAAATGATGCTGATGAATATCCATGATCTAAAACTTGTTTAACTTTAGAACCAGGAATACAGTCATGTATGAAATCTGCTACTTCTTTTGGAGTATTGAATTTTGTTTCTTTCTTTTCATCATTTTTATTAATGTCAGCATTCAAATGAAGCTTCTCAAAAAATAATTCTTTTATAGTTTTCATCCGAACTTAAGTAATCTTTTTATGTCACTTTGTCTTATTGATTCATACATTGCTTGTTCATTAAAAGTTTCTCCATTTGGTGCTTTAGCTTGTTTATCCCAAGCAACATCATTATTCTCCCAATAATTTTTATTAGGCTTATTTAATGATTCTGTTAATGTATGTAATTTTTCAAAAATATTAATCATAACTTAATCAAGATAATCATCGTCTTTCATCCATTTATAAAGATTCTTCAATTGGTCTACTGAGAAATAATTCCAAATAAGTTGAAGAATATCTTCTTGTTTCATATTTTCCCAAACAGAAAGAATTTCATCATATGCTTTATTTCCTTCAGCACCTGTCCATCCTTCATTTACTGGATTTAAGTATTCTTTTAACTCTTTCATAAACTATATTATATTATTTTATTTTCCTTGTCCTCTATAAGGTTTTACATAATGCTTACTGTTCTTATTTTTTGAACTTCTACATTTTGAATGTACACCTGGTCTTTTGTGTTTTCTTACATCATGTCCTGATGATGTACTTTGTACCTGCACTCTTGCCATTTTTCTATAAACTTATTTTAGTTAAAAATAATCTTATTTAATCGTCAATTCTAAATTGAGTGTTATTTGTATAAATATGCATAGCATAATCATCAATGCAGTATTCAATTGATAATGAATAATATCCCTTTTCATATTCTTTAAACTTATCCGGAATAGAAATTATAGCAAGTTCTGAACTTGAATGAACAGGGTTTACATTCTGCATCTTTAAGGAAAGTGGAATTATATTCCATTTACTACCTGCTGATAATTTAAAACAAAGTTTATCATTATTTTTTAATGAAGCAACAATTACATCATCTTTCTTAAAATGATTTATACCTTCTGATGGAACATATAAGTATCTATTAATCAAGAATTTTCTATCACTTCTATTATAAGTCAATAAATAATTCCCTATCTTTATTTTCTTTGTACCATCATTGAATTTGAATTTCTTTTCTTTTTCAGAACTATAATCAACTGGTTGTTTTGAAATAAGAACAACATACCATTGTGTCCAATCATGCATTAGATATAAATCATATTTGTTTTTATTTATATTAAGTATCTCTTCATCAAATTTGTATGTTCCATCATCATTAAAGAAATTTCTATAAAGTTCTAAATTTTGATTTTTATTAATATTAAGATGAAGTTCAAACATATTTGTTTCTGAATTTTTATTCCATGCATCCTGCATATGTTCTTCATCTATAGTTGGATTAAATGGAATTATATTTCCTCTTGTATCAGTTAAATCCAATAAATGACAAGCATTTAAATATTTCTTATTTAAAAACTTTACCTTTTCTTTATAGTTTACATTTATATAATCAATAATGTTATTTGACATTTGAATAATTTCTTCATCAAAATCAATGTTATTGACATTAACAAGATTAGGAAGATACATAGAAGCATTAAATTTTATTTTGTCTTCAGATATTTCTGAAATCTGTCTAAATGTATCATCATACTTATATTGTAATGTTCCCATCTCAATATTAAATTCAGGCATTTTAGCTATAAATACTAATTCATAAGGCTTATTATTTACAATCAAATCTATTCTAAACTTATTATTAAGCCAATACATTGCATCAAAATTATTCTTTACAGTTTCATTAATAAGTCTTGGATAAAGAACAATTCCTTGATACTGATTGTCATCTGTCTGAATGAATGTAAATCTTTCATTAATTAATGTATAAAGATTGGAATCATTTTCAGTTATTATGCTATCATTATTAGAATTTATGTATCTACTTAATATTAAAGTTACATCATAATATTCTGATGATCCTGCTTCATGTGGTAAGTAAATAGGAACCTTAAGACATGTTTCATTTACTTCATAGAATATATCTTCTGAAGATTCTACAAAATCTTTTGTATAATTAGAGAATTCATTATAATTTGAATCAATGTAAAGTAAATTATATTCTATAGGATTTCCTTCTATATCATAAGTTATATAAGGCTTTAAATCATCTTTCTTATAATATCTATTGAAATAAACTATATCATACCAATTATTTATTGAAACATCTAATACATGTTCTGAAACAGTATCATCTTCATTTATTATATTTTCTGTTATTGTTGTTTCATTTGTTATGAATACTGGTTTAGCAGTTATTCCATTCATTGTCTTATTTATAAGTTTGATGTCATTAGCATATACATGATAATTCATATATATGTTATGTATTCTTATATATAATGGTAAGAAGTATTTTTCATAATAATACTTAAGAGCGGCAAGCTTAAGACCTAAGTCATTAAAGGTAAAATCAAAATATCCTCTAACATATCCATATTCTTCCTCATCATATCTTACTTCTTTTAATGAATCAAAAAGATTTTTAATGACTGGTTTACCTTCTCCAATGAATCCTTTTGCTTGTCCTTGTATTTGAAGTTCAGGTTCACCATCTTCAGTAAGATTCATTCCAATACTTAATAATGCAGTATCTTTAAATAAGCAATATGAATATAAATTATCATTTATAAGATCAAAGAAATCTTTAACATATTGTCTTTGTATTCTATTATCATTTCTCATTAGACGAGAAATTGAAAGTTTATCTCCCCACTCAAACCATTTTAATGCATCAATAGCGCTTTTATAATTTCCCATATCACCTTTAAGCTGCATATAGTTCATAAGATATTCTTTCATCTTAAGGTAATATGTTTTCTCATCAGCAATTGATACATTATAATTTCCTGAATAAATTGCTTGTACTATTTCTTTAGGGAATTTTATTCCCATGTTTATTCCGTTTATTATAAGTTCTTCTTGTTCATCAATTATTTCAGCAGATACTGTAATTGGACACCATTCATCATTAATATTTATAAGAATATTTGTTGACCATACACCTTGTTCATTAGAACATACAACTGCATAAAAAGTATTAATAAGATAAAGATTTTCTTGCGGATGAACATTTGTTACTGATGAACTATTTTCAGATGTAACAATAACTTCTCTTGTTCTTCTTTCTACTTTAATATACTTTTCAATAGAAGCAATTTGAACTTTTCCAAATAAAGTATCATCAGGAGTATCATCAGTAATGGGTTTATATTCACCATCATTATCTACAAAATATATTCCATTCTCTAATTGTTCTTTTGTAAATACTTCAATATTTTCATATTCAGTACCTGAGAATGAATTTACATAATATGTTTCTGTACCTATCATATTAGGATTTTCATCACTATCATCAACAAGGCATCCTTTAAATCCTGAGAATTTATTATCAGTAAATATTATGTTTTCTGTATATTGAATATGTTGACAAGAAGTAACATCATTTTCAAATAAACTTATAGAATCATTTATTGTATTTACTGATAGAAGTTTATTTTCAATGATGTCAGAATCAACAAGATAGAACTTATTAGAATTTTCAATCTTTATGTCAATATTTACACTATCACCTTTGCTAACTTTAGTAGCAATTCTTATAGGTTTGAAATAATAATTGTTAACTGAAAGTTTTGAACCTCTTTCAGAGTCAAACCAAAATACGTATGGGGTTTCTTCATACTCATATCCAATAGGATATTCATCATAATGTTTTAATGTAAATATATGACCAGTTCTATCAATAAAGTTCATAAAGACATATTATAAATTATATATAAAAATAAAAGACCGTGTTGAAACACAGTCTTTTTGGTAATGATTATTTATAAAAATTAATACCAAGTTATCCATTTAAAATGCTTTAACTTATCAACATATTTTAATAACATTATTATTCTTAAGTCAATAAGCTGTAAGAATGTAACAAGAATAGCATTTCCTTTAAAAAGAATCTTAGGTAAAGTTTTATTCAATATTCCTTCAGAAGCATAATCATATTTTTCAATCTCTTCAGTGATATTGAAATCCTTTAAATTTTCTTTTCTTTTATTATTTCTATTCTTAATGTCCATTATGCAACATCAGCAAATTTTTCTAATCTTTCATCAATTGTTTTGAATATAGATTCAAGTTTCTTCTTAGCAGCTTCATATTCTTTTCTTTCAAAATCATATGAATCACCTTTTGACATAGAAAGCTTCTTTGAAATATATGATTTATAAACAGTAAGTAATCCATCTGTCCCAGAATAATATGATTGCTTAGGTGTTTTACCTGTAACATATCTTCTTTCATCTCTAAGTAAATCAAGAAGATATGCTACATCATATTCATGTTTTACATATTTTGCTGGGTCTTTACTCATCTTTATTGTAACTTCAAGAATCTTTTTAGTGTATTCTTCAATTTTTTCTCCCATTCCATCTTCAGCATCTTTATCTGCCTTTACTTTAGCAACATATTGCTTATATCTATCTCTATTTTTTTCAGCAATTTTCTTATATTGTTCATCTCTTGTCTTAGTATTATTACTAATAGCTCCAGAAGATTTTACACCTCTTTCTCCTCTTATGTCCCTTGTAGAGAATTTAGTTAAGTCAAGAACATAAAACTTTTTTGTAAGATATCCAGAAGCAGCACTTGTTCTGAATGAATCACTATTGAAATAATAATTGCTTACTAATAAACTATAATAGTAATTATCATATCCTGTAATTATTATACCAGTAAACTTAGGTCCGGTTTCATCATCATTTACTAAAACAATAAGTGCAGTAAATGAATTACTTCTGTTTGAAGTAGCTCTTTTAATAAGTGAAGTTGCCTCTTTATCTCCTAATGTGCATTCAGTAAAATCTTCATCTGTAATTTCTGACCATTTAATCCATTCACGGCTACCAAATAATGATTTGAATGTGGTGTTTGTACTGCGAGAACCCCATTTATTTTCAGCATTATACTTATGATTCTCTTCGGTAATATCATTTATCTGGTCTCTAATCTGTCTAATTATTGAAGATTTGAATGATTCAGTAATCAATGATTGTTTATACCAATTTTCATTTAAATATTCTAATATTGTCTTCATATATTAATTAAAAAATTTTATTTCTAGGCCATTCTGGAATTACCCAGTTATCATAATCAGTTATACGTTGATAACCTCGTTTTTCTCCTGATGAAATTGATTCAGTTATTTTATATTCTCTTAATCCTTGGAATAATTCTGATTGTTGACCAGTTTTTCCAGGCCATACTAGTTCTCTTATAGTATCTATTTTTGCACAACCATCAAGATTTCTTAAACAAATATAAACAGCAATACCAGGGTTTATTCTTTTGTACTCCATTTTCTTTTCTTGATGATTTTCTGTTTTCATAAAATTTCTTTGGTATATCATTTACATCATCAGACTCACCAAGCCAATAATCTTCATTTTGACTTCCTATTTCTATATCTTTATCAAGATGAAGTTTTTCTATTATATATTCATTTATATCCTTCATATTAAATTCCGTTTGTATTATAAAAATATCCTACAGCATGATTAGATTTAATCCATTCATCAATCTGTTGCATTTCTTCATTTGCCATGTCTCTCCAAACTTGATAATTGATTGTAACACCACCAGGAAGTTTGAATTCAAATGTACCCATAATTGTAGCCATACTTCTAAGACCTAAGCAAACACAATATCTAAAGAAATAATAGTTCTTATATAAATCTTGAATCTTAATTCTTTGAAATACATCAAGTATTACATCAGAATTACCGAGAGCACCTTGAATTACTAAATCATTACTAAATTCATTATAATCATATGTAAGAGGAGAACCAAACATATATTTATATGTATCTACTTCATAAAGTGCAGCCATGACATCTGTAAGATTATATCCAGTTCCTGAGCCAAATACATCTGATAATGAACCACCAATTCCAGAAGCTAATGCTGAATTATTAAGAATCATTCTTTCTAATGAGAAATCTCCCATTACTCCATAATTGAAACTTGGATTAGTTTTATATACACCAACAACAGCTAAAATCTGTGGAGGTAACTTTACTATATTATTAGGACCACATTTGTTAATCTGTCTGTTTGGAAGACAGAACCATTTATGCTGACAAGCTTGGTCATCGTTTTGCAAAAAATATTGAGCAGCTTGAAGAATAAGTGGTGGAATAGCAGAAGCAGGAATAGGGACATTTAAAGCACAACTTTGAGTAAGCTCCTGTATTATTCGTTGTATGAAATTATAATCTACCTGGTCTTCAATCTGCTGTTTTCTCTTTAAATAATCTTCCATTGACATATTAGCAGGCTGTTCCTTAGGAGTCATATTAGTATTGCAATTATCTGCCATATATGGTTCTGCATAGTTAATTTATTAAAAATAATTATTTAGAATGTATCGTAAGATCATTATAAATTTAATATGAGATAAATTCTATTTTATATATACAAACAATAGATTAGAAATATATCGTGGGTTATGAATGAGTGAATTTCAAAATTCTTCATATAGTGTAGGTAAGTACCTAAAGAGGATAAATGAAACATTCAAGAATGAAAAGAATAAGTCTTTATCTGATATTCTTAATGACTTTAGGTATATGTCTGAAGATTTTCAGAAACTTAATGAACAGTTAACAACAAATAAAATAACATATTCAAATGCTCGTTTTGATTTATGTACAATTGATGAGCAAAAACAATTTATAAATAATCAGTTACAACTTGTTGAAACATTAGTCACAGATAAAATTTGGTATACTGAAGGAATAGTTGTAAATTGGTATGATATATTTGCATTAATGCATAATAAAGATTATGCAAATGTAGATAAGAAAAATCGTAAAGTTATATTCTCAACAGCAGATTCTAAACGTCCTATAGGAGACCAAGCTTACAATATGTGGAATGGTCTTCAAATTATAGATATAGATATTAAGGATGAAAGAATAGCAAACGGGCTTAAACCAATCTTATTTGATGAGCTTAAGAAATTTCAGTGGTTCTTAGGTGTATGTCTTTCATCTTCAAAGAAATCATTACATGTTTGGACAAAGATAACTCCCATTTCAAGAGAATTAAGTTCAAGAAGAATTGAATTTAGATGTAATTTCCGTCAAAAGTATTCATACATTTATATCATATTGAATAAATGGAAAGATAAGTTTGGATATTCATCTGAAGATATCATATCTTATCTTGATAATGCAATGGGTAAGCCTCAGCAAGGTATTTTTATTGCAAGTGATAATGCATATATGAATACTGGATTTATGGATTTAAGACTTGATGCTACATTTGAGGCAGCAATTGATACTGGTATTGAATCTATAAATTGGATTACGCATCCTGACTTAAAACAGATATTTGCAAAACTTGAGTGGTTTGATAATGATACTTTCAATAAGGAAAATAATATTGATCTTGATAATATTGAAAATCTTGAAGATAGAGATTTAAAGAAAGAGAAAGGTCCTATTCACTATAAGCATAATCAAAGATGGCAGCTTGCAAATACTTTAACAGCACTTTATGGGCAGGATAAAGCATTGAATATCATGTGTGAAATATGTCAAGGAACTGAGAGGAAAGAGTTAAGAGGTGACGTAAGAACTGCATATATTCATAAGAAACCAATTTCAAAGTGGGCTATTAAAGAATTAAACGAGAAACATGGTTTCAGTATTGTCATAAAAGAAGATATTGATGAATTTAAGAAATCAGTTGAGGAAGCAGATAAGGCAATTAATGAAACAACAAATGATAATGATCCAATTAGAATCTTAAATGAAAATACAAAGAAAATTAATCTTTATATAACAAAAGATCAATATCTTAGTGATATTAAGGAACAAATTTTTGGAAACTTATCAAAAATTACACTTTTGGAAGCAGGTGCAGGTTATGGTAAAACTGAAATGATTAAAGCATTCAAAAGTAAAGTTCTACTTATATTGCCTTTCACATCAATCATAAAATCAAAAATTGAACTTGATGAAAGTACTTCAGATTGGTTATATTATTATGGAAGCAAGAAACCAACTCTTGAGGAATTATGTAGAAAGAATCAATCAATGTCAATGACAATTGATAAATTCAGTCATCTTAACTTAATGGAGATTGATGCTGCTGAATTTGAATATATTGTTGTTGATGAAAGTCATTTGTTATTCACAAGTTCATATAGAGATGTTATGTCACCAACAATTCAAAGATTAGCAAATTGTAAAGCAAAAGTAATTATGATGACGGGAACTCCAACTGCTGAAACATTGTTCTTTCCAAATATTACACATATTAAAGTAAGAAAGGAAGAGACAAGAATTAAGGAGTTCATTACATATATGTGTCCGTCTGAATATGAACAGCTTTATGAAATGGCTCATTCAATGGCAGTTGATATTAGAAATGGTGTAAAGATTCTTTGGCCAACTAATAGAGGAACAACATATTTTGAACAGATAACTTCAATTGTTGAAAAATTATTGCGAGAGCCAACTGATGAGGACAGGAAAGAAGGAATACAACCTTATACTGAAAAAATAAATACATTCTATTATAAGAAAAGTAATTATGGGGATGATTCAATGGATAATATAAATAGAAATAAATCTATTGGAGACAATCATATTATTGGATGTACAACATATCTTTCAGTTGGTGTTGACATATGTGATGCAAAAAGATTTCATGTATATTTTGATGATGTCATAATTGCACAAGATGTTGAACAGTATGCAAATCGTTTAAGAAGAAATGATTTGTATATTAAGATGTTCTTACCAAGAAGTGTAAAAGGAACATTATTAGATTGGGATATTACAAGAGGTCTTGATTTAAGACTTGATGAAAAAGAACTTATATTTGCAAGAGACTTGGTTAGAACTGCAAATGACATGATTGAACGAAACCAAGATGAAGCAAAATATAATCCTATGATACTTACAATGTTAACAGCAAATAAATTTTTGAAATATGATGAAGTTGATTGTAAGTATTATATAGATGAAACTGCATATAAGTTGAAATTATTTGAAGAAAGATATACTGATTATGCAAAACAACTTAATGTGCTAAAACAAGGTATGCAATATTATGGATATAAAGTAAACACAATTACAACAGAAAAAGTAATTCCTGATTCATATAGAACAGAACTTGATGAAGAAAAGCAAAGAGTAAAACATCGTCGTTGGGATGAAATGACAATTCAAGTTCGTAAATTACTTTCACAAATAACAGATAACAACATTGATCTTTATAGAGAGGTAACTAAAGGTAACATAGCAATATTTAAAGATAAAGGTGTAAATGAAATTGGTGAAAGTTATGAAGATATTAGAAATGAAAATGAACTATATTGTGAAAAGATTGAAGTTCTTGAAAAGAATATACCTATAATACTTTCATTCTATAGATTCTATACAATTGATACTATTAAAGAGATTTATGATTTCTGTATTGATAAAAGATCAAATAGACTTAATGCAACTAAGCTTGACAGAATTAGAAGATTTGTAAATATAGAGCATAATAAAGAAAGACATAAACTTGACTTTCCAATTCTTAAGTTTGTTACTGAAGCAAGAAAATTTGCAAAAGAACATCCAACTGTAACAAATATGGATATTCTTAAGTGGCAATCAAATTATGCAATTAGTTATGCAAATTCAATTTCAGGTCTTGTTGTTGATGATGATAAGTATATAAATTCAATATTTGATTTAGTTCAAAATCTTTGGAAAGTAATTATCATTCAAGGTAGACCAATTCAAGGAAAAATTTCAATAGCACCATTTGAACTTTTATGGCAAAGAAAAGATATATTGAAAAACATATATGGGGATGAAAATACTCATGAGTTTTTCATACAAGTTTTAGAAGATGAAATGAAAAAGAAAGCCGAAGAAGAAAATGATGAAGATGAAACACTTGAAGAATTTAAACCAGCAAGCAAAGTAAAACTTGAAGATATTAAGACAGAGATTCCAAGTATTGTTCATAATGGATTTGAATATGAAGTATATTCTGTACAAGATGGGTCAAATAGACGATTTATGATTAAACAGAAAAATACTTATAATCCTATTGCTGAAGAGATAACTAAAGAAGAAAAGAAACCTAAGAAAGAAACAAAGAAGAAAATTGATGATAGTGATTCTTTATTTAAAAATGAAGAATTTGATGCTACTAATGAATTCCTAAATCAAAATGAGTAATTCATAACTTATTTTGTAATATTTCTATAAATTGTTTGTAAAATCCTCAGCAATATGTTGAGGATTTTTTATTTTTATTTAGATTATATATAGAGATTTACATTATGGATTCATTAAAAATTATTAGTGATATCAATGATCACCTAACAACCTTAGATGCAAAGGTTGATAAAACATCTAAATCAGCATCATTAGCATTTTCATATCTTTATAGTAAAGTAGAACAAATTGATAATTGTGTAGATACATTTAAAGTTCTTGAGGAAAAAGTATCTTATGTAGCATCAGATATTGAAAAAACTAAATTATATTCTTATTCATACTTTACATCAGTTAATGGAAATTGTGCAGATATAAAATTAACAACGAGTAATAGTATCATATATATAAATGATAAAATAAAAGAAATTGAAAATAGATTTGATGAAATTGATACTAAACTTGATGCAATAAATGAACGTCTTATTAAAATAATTGATTGCCCAGAGAAATTTATTGTTGTAAAACAAGAACCGCCAATTATAATTATGTTCTTTAGAAGTATTCATAATTGGTTCTATAGATTATTTCATGCTAAACAAATAAGAGAGGAACAAGAAAGAATAGCAGAAGAAGAAAGAAAGAAACAAGAAGCTGAAGAAGAAAGAAAGAAAAAAGAAGCTTTTGAACGTCAGAAGAAAGCAGAGCAAGAAAAACTTAATAAGCAAAATAAAATTAAGAATATTCTAGGAAAATGATAGCACTGTTAGTTGTAATATTGATAATGAGTATTGTTTCTTCTGGATGTTGTCTTGTATGTTGGCTTGATATAAGAAAGAAAAGTAATATGATTTCTAAAAGTTCAGATGCAGTAACAGAACTTTATAAAGAAATTGCAGATTTAAGAAAGGACATAATTGAATTAAAAAACAATCCTGCTGAATTTACAAAAAGATTTAGCTTAGTAGATTTTAGACTAAAGAAAATGGAAGACATATTATCATCATTCAATAATGGTTTTAGATATAATGAAGCTTGGATGAGATAATATTCTATATATAATCTTCATATAATGTTCATCTATATGGTTCAAAACATCATTAGTGATGAATTTGAAAGGAACTCTAAAGAGTTCCTTTCTTTATATTTCTCTCCCTTTATCTCCTAATTGGTTAATTTTATTAATTACCTTTTGCTTATTTATAATTTTCCAAATATCTTCATTTGAATTATATTCTAATTTGAAGTTTTCTGGAACTATACTTGTCCAACCTTTTCTGAAACAATTTCTAAAAAAGTTTTGTTCAATTATTGGGGTTTCTTCAATATACTTAAATATATTTTTATTATGTATAGCATCCCAAATTGTTTCAACAGAATTAAAATGATTTACATCTGAATCTTTAAATGCATAACTTGCAATTTCTTCTGGATTATTTGTTACATATTCTTCCTTATATAAAGAATGTTCTAAATCATATACCCATCTATATAATGCAGTTGGTCTAAAATCAAATTTCCCAACTTGTCCTTCAGGTAAGTTTGCGTTTTTCTCAACGCAATGATTAAGAATCATATTTGCAAACATTATCTTTGCACCTACTTTATATTTAGATTCATCTTTACGATAGTCAGGACAATAATATCTAAATGCAGTATATTCAGGATTCCACATTATCATAAAATCACATTGAACATACTTTGTTTTGTTTTCAAATTCATAAGGATATTTTATAGATATGATATAATATGATTCAATAGTATATGAATCTAAGTAACCAAATACTTCATTAACCATCCATTGGAGTTCATCAATATCTGTACATAATATTGCTATATCTATGTCTCCATTGAAATCATCATCTTTCTTTTTTCCAACTGAACCTATTGGGAGAATGCCAAGTTCTGGAAATCTTTGAAGTATTTTATCAATTATTTCTTGTTGAATTTTTGGAGCAATTTTAGCTGATATTGGTTCAGTTTCAATAAATATGTGATTACTCATTTTTATTTTTATATATAAATTTAATATAGTACATTAATGAAATCATTACATGATTATATAATACAGGAAAAATTACATTTGAATAAAGATACAAAAGTAAGTATTTCCGATGAAGAATTTTCTGTTGAATTTCCAAAAGTTGATATTGAAGATTTTAAAGTTAAAGATGAAATTTGGAAAGAGATGACATTTCCTTATAAGAAATGGGTTATATTTATTGATAAATATAGAGGTGATAAAATGCATTTTGCAGAACTTATGGATATGCTTATTGGTATAGCTTGGGCTCAAAATGATTATGAAGATTTTGATCCAAAAGAAGATATACTTTATTCATCTGATGATTTTGATGATATATTCAAATGGTATTGTAAAGAACTTAAAATAGATATAAACAGTTTAAAGAGATTAAGTGAAGATGAAATAAATATAGAAATTCAAAAGAATTCAAATTATAAGTGGGCTGTAGATGATATTGAATTCTTTACAAATATTATAACTGGTGTTTGGAATGAAAAGACATTTAGTGAATATCATATTGACCCATCAAATGATTTCAAAGATGAATTAAAAAAATACATTGCATAATATGAAATCATTAAGAGAATATATTATAATTGAGAAATTGCATCTCAATAAAGATATAAATACTGGTAAAACTATAAAAATTGATATTCCTGTATTAGATTCAAATGCAAGATTAATTAAAGACGAAATTTGGAAATCATTTGAATTTGATGATAAACAGTTTGTAATATATAAAGATCATTACAGAAACAATGCTGCTCATTTTTCATTTTTAGGAGATATGGTAATGACAATGATTTGGACTGGTGAAAGTGATTGGGAAGATTTTAATCCATCTAAAGATATTTTATATCAATCAAATGATTTAACTGATGCTTTTAAATGGTATTGTAATTATTTGGGAATTGATTATAAGATGTTTAAACATTTAGATCCAGATGATATTCAAGCAGAATTTGAAAATGTAACATTTAAAAATAAAACCTGTGATTCATCCAACTTTTTTATTAATATGTTAAGTGGAGAATGGGGTGAAGATGATCTTTATATTGGTTTAGAAGAGTTAAAAGATATTGATAAATTGGATGATAATTTTCCAGAAATAGCAGATAAATTATATAGTTAATTTATGATATAATACATAATAAAAATGCAGAACATCTCCCGACGTTCTGCATTTGTTGTAAAACAAAACAAACATTATGAAATGCGATTTAAGAACCCAATCGCGAAGGTTATATAATAGACAAAAGTGTAGAAATTAATCTACACTTTCGAAAGTATTCTCAATGCCCTCGTAAGCTGCAATGTAAGTAAGGAAGTGCTCACTCCATCCGCTAATTTCGGCAGTCCATACACCCTTATAGTTAATACCCCTTGTGTGGGCAGAAACATCACAGATGTAATTGTATTTTCCAAATGGCTTAGGAACTCTCTTGTCAGGGTAATCGCAATCCTGAGAGTCAGAGAAAACAATTACTCTATCAAATCCATCACCGAACCACTTCTGGTTCTGGCACCATTCAAGGCACTGACGGGTGAAAATTCCACCACCTCCAAGTTCACTGTACATATGAGAAATCTGGTCCATCAAACCAAATCCTCTTTCAGGATAATCAACCCTCTTACTCTTATGAACTCTGGTATAGTCATTTCCAGCAGTTGCTACAATTTCGCATCTTTCGCACTGGTTAGCTGCAAGCATTGCCATTGCTTCTGCAACCTGCATTCTGTTAAATTCACTCTTTCCAGAAATTCCAGAATGCATACTTCCAGAAATATCCACAATGAATAGAGTGCGTCCAGGAAGCTTAGGGAGATTCTTGTAAGAATTTACCATTGCTTCAGAAATCTGAGACTTGAACTCTGTAGCATAGTTAGCTGCCTTAAGAAAGTCAAGAGGAAGAAGCATAGTACCATTAAGGTTCTTAAGTGCATCCTCAATTGCATACCTATCAACACCAGCCTGCTTCATGTTACGAAGGTTCATAAGAGTTGCCTTACCACCAAGTTTTCCTTCAGCAATAAGTCTCTCCCAAGTAGCCTTCTTATCCTTACCTGCTGAGAGAGCTACCTCCCAGGTGTCAGGAATTGCAAGAGCACGGTCAGCAACCTTCTTGTAAAGGGCTTCCTCATACTGATTGGTTGGCTTAGGGTGGCAAAGGAACATTACGTCACGGAGCTTAATCTCAGCATCCCTGTCATACTTAGCGAGCTTGTACTCATTGAAGTTATGGAATGCCTCAGCAAGGCCCTTCTTAGCCTTGTTACAGATAGAAGCACCGTTTCCGTTCTCCTTCCAGTAAATGGCAACGAAGTCTGTAAGCATATCAGCACGGGTGATAATCTCAGGAAGAAGCTTATCAACATACTGACGAGTCTCAGGATACTTACACATCTCTACTGCAATGAAAAGAGGAGTATGACGAAGCTTCTGAAGAAGACGAGCCTCTCTTGCAAGATTGTAAACATCTTCAGCTTTACAAAGCGGAATCAACCTCTTAATTTCATTAGTTACAGATACACCGTCCATATATGCAATATCCTCCCAAAGAAGGTTTGCAAGAACAGCACGTCTAAGGAGTGCAATATTGCTCTGTACAGCTGCCGCCATACCATGTCCGCCTGCGAGACGAGCAGTAGAATCAAACTTAGAAACAGGCTTTACGGTAGGATTAATTTTACTCATAATTTTGTTTGTTTTATATTTGTTAGACTTATGTTTTACAAATTTATTATAGATATATGTTTACAATAATTTCAAAATTTTGTTAAAAAATTTTACCAGCAGATGTAATTTCTATATTTTTATTATACATCTTAAATTCTGTATCATTATAAATATAAGTTCCAGATATTTTAGCTGTCAAATATGACCACATTAAATAATCTTCTTTATATTTTTTATCTTTATCTGTCATAAATGAGCTGATATAAATGGACTTAACCCAATATAAATTTTATCCCAAAAATCACTATCTTTCTTATACTTTAAATCTTCTCCGTCATGTTCTATTGCTGGTCCAAGTGAACAAATAATCTGATTTGATTCATTACAGAAATATAATACATTTGTTCCATCAATTTTTACTTCAGAGCTTCCTAAAGCAATAGAATTTATTGGTTTTCCATTAATTGTTACTTTATTTATCTTCTTCATTTTTGAAAGCAGAAGAATAATGTTTATCTATAATCTGTAAACTGTATGTAAGAGTATACCCAAGCTCAAAAATTGGCTGATTGGGTAAGAAAATATTATTTTCAGACTTCATATAGCAATTATGAATATAATCACCTGGAACATGAATTGAATGAAGCATCTCAGAAGAAAGAATTCTTGCAAGTTTCAAAATCTGCTCAGCATTATCATATACATCAATTCTATCATGAAGGTCTTTTTCAGTAATATTAGTCTTTGTTACAATGATTTCATCTGCAGTGACAATTTTGTCAACCAACCAGGTATGAAACAATTTGCACCTAATATCATTATATTCATTTCTTTCATTTGGTGTAAGCATCTCAGCATACCACCAACCACGATAGAAATTATTGTTCTGAAGGTCATTATTAACCTTAGTACAATAATCAGAAATTTCTTTATATGCTTCAGTATATTCATTAGCAGGATAAGACCCACAAGTATGAACAATCAAATCAAAAGTCCCATAATGGTAAACCTTTCCATATTTACCATTATACTTAGGCGCAAGATCATAACGAGTGCCTTCTATGGCAGCAATGATATATTTAATCATATTTGTTATATTTTATGTTTCTCTTTACTTTTTTCTTATTTTGTGCAATAATCTTCTTTAGTGCGTTCTTCCTTTGAATTTTATTAGGGATGTTAGGTCTTGTTTTCAAAATATCTCTGAGAACTTTTTCATCAGTCCAATAGTATTCAGTTGGATGATAATTGTCAGGCCAAGTTTCTTTAACTACAACGTAATCCTTAATATATTCTTCCCACCTTGATTCATAATCTCCGTCATATCTATAATCAGCATTAAAGTTTCTAAAATGCCAATTTCTAATATGACAGATAAATCCAATAAGTTCACGAGTGGATAACTTTTTAAGGTCATCCTCCTCGTAAACAAAATTTTTGATATTATGTTTAATTCCTAAATATATCATTTATTAAAGTATTTCTTTCCATCCAAAATCATCACAGAAATACATCTTGTCATCAAGAACAACGACATCAGAAACAGATAGACTATGTCCGTGGAAATCCTCAGGATGAGCAAGATTGAACTTGTTGAAAAGATTATCAAGAATAGTAATATTATCAAACTTTTCATCAAGATTAGTTTCTCCTTCATAGACTTGTTTATAATCCTGAAAATTGAAACCACCATCATACTTAATCAACCACTCCCAGCGCTCAAACAGCTTACGAGAATTTCTAACAGATTCTTTAGAGAGGTCAAGCTGATAAATCTTGTAAATCATAATCGTTTGTTTTTTAATTACATTATAATATAGTATCTTTATTTGAAAATTCAATATTTACAAAGCTAAATCTTTCATCAAGTCTATATTTTAATGTTTTCTTTATATTAGAATCAATCAACATTTTTATGTTATAATGAGACATAATATAATCATCATTATAAATGAAATTTCTAGTTTCTTCATCAATAGATAATATAAATATATGAATAAAGTCTACACCATAATGAAGTTTTTCTTTAATGTCATCAAATGAGCTATTTCGTAAATCAGCAAATACTCCTGTATCCTTTCCTACATTAAAATCTTTATCAACAAAATATATTCTATCTAAATCAAAAGAAAATGTTGTAACAATTTGTTTATTGTTTAATGCTAAGAAATTTATAAAACTATTTTCAGGTATAAATTTTTTACAATTTTTTATACCTATACAATGTTCACAACTATAATCATAATATTTTTTACAAATTTTGCACGGATTCCACTCTCTCTTCAGGTCGCTCATTTTGTTCTTCAATTTGTTTTTTTATATTTTCTTTGCTTGTGTTAAACAAATCACTTAAAAAATTAATAGCTTTTTCAGTATTGTCTTTATTTTTTTCCATATCAAGACAATCATGTTCATACGCTTTAAGATAATATCTTACACACATTTCCATTCCAACATATCCTTGAAATGGACTGCCATATAATCTTTGCATTACAATTAAAAAGAAGTGTGTGAACATATTATCTGATGCATACTCTCCTTTTTCTTTATAAAGTTTTATAACATAAGGAGTAACATCCTTTCCTTTTTCTACAACACTATCAATATTTGGGTGTTCATTACTTATGCAACTTAAAAAACTTGTTGCATTAACATAATTCATTGCTTCCTGACGAACGAACTTTTCAAGCTCGCTCATATCATCTGTTATTTCTAAAGTAAAATATGACATATTAAAAAAGATTGGCCGCAGCCCACATAAATTTCAATAATTCTTTTTCTTCCTCATTTGTATATTCAGGAGAATCTTTTCTTTCTGGATGTTCATCTAAAAATTTATCTGAATGATAATGTTTAGGATTTCCATTTTTATCAAAAGTAACTTTTTCTAATTCATAAGCTAATGTTTTCTTATAAACCTCTTTTACTAGATTTAATGTTTCTTCTATATTCATCTTTATGTTTTAAATATGATAATTGCCAATTTACATTACTTTCTAAATTATCCCAATCATACTTTTTATATATATAATCTTTATAAAATTTTTCCTTACCACATTTTGTACATTTATATATAGTACAATTCCAATTATAGCATTCTCTTAATGGACCAGAGATGTTTGAGAAAAATTCATATGTATGATTGCAAAATAATCGTTTCAATATACTCATATTATAATATAGAAAAATGAGAGTAACTAATTACTCTCATTCAATATTTTTATCGCTTTTTCTACATCTTTATGAGTTATTCCAACTCTATCATCAATATGTAAAAATACATTGGCTTGTTCATCTAGCATATCAGTATCATCATCAAGAATAATATATTTTGGAAACTGTGCAAACTCAACATCTGCTTTCTTTAAATTGTTTCCAGTTGCTGTCATAAAATTTCCTTTTCTGCAATTATTAAGAAAGTATTTTATTTCTTGTCCTCTGAATCTATCTTCAGTTCTTTCTGTGATACCAACCATATAATCAAGAATTGGACGTAAATCACGAATTCTATTAAGATTCTTCAAAGTTTGATAAAATTCCCAAAGTCTCCAAGATGATGACATTACAATTCTTGCCCCTGTTTCATCACATATTTTGATTATTCTTTCAACAGAACGAGGGTCAATGTTTTTATGTCCGCCTTCTTTAAAGAATTCTGGATGAGACATAGCCCACTTATACCATGCATTATGATTCAATACACCGTCAACATCAAGAAATATGATCTTATCTACTAACATTAATAATTACCTATTTTCAAATGCTTATACTTTTTAGGATTATTTATTATTTTATTTTCATTATCTACAGTAAAAGGAGCCCAAATAACATCTGATATTTTAGATTCATTAGGAATATATACAGCAGAAACAAATTCTTTTCTAAGATTGTTTTCCGCACACCCCAGCTTAACCCCCTTACATTTATTTACAAATCTACTATAAACAGTATCTGAATTACATCCTAAATTAGATGCAATGAATCTACACATTCTATTCCAACTAAGATATGGAGTCCTTTCAGCATATTCAACATCCCAGCCAAGTTTTTTATATGTACCGT
Organism: Clostridia bacterium; assembly: GCA_017404025.1. Classification (GTDB taxonomy): domain Bacteria; phylum Bacillota; class Clostridia; order TANB77; family CAG-508; genus CAG-269. The sequence continues at coordinate 14,526 of JAFRDD010000152.1, read as the reverse complement.
GCATAGAAATCTTTTCAAAAGATTCCAATGCTTTGTTTAACATTTGCCTTGGATACTTTTTAAATTTTCTTGAATATTTTCCTTTTCCAGGAGTTACTGTTTCAAATTTATTCATTTACATTCAATAGATTATTTTCTTTTAACCAAATAATCATATTATAAAATGCATCATATATACTTCCACCAATTGGAATTGGTTCATGATGAACAAGAATATGTTTCCAATCACTGCCAATGCTGAAATAAGCAATATCTACAACAGTTACAGATAAATCACCTCTATGTCCATTATAACTTATTGAATGAGGAAGATACTTGAAAATATCACCGAATGTATAAGAAGGCATACCTCTTTCAAAATCAGGGTCTGCTGGATTTACATGACCTAACGCTTCAGCAATCTTTATTACTAAAATAGGATTGTTCATACAATCAATCTCTTCAGGAAATTTCTCTTTCATAATAATTTTTTTTTAAACGGTTAAATTATCATTTGTTTTTTCAGTCTTTTCAAACAATACATAAACATAATACTCTCCACCACCAGTTATTTGCTTTACAGAATAACCCATCTTTCTCATTTCAATTACATCGGTTTCTAATGCACCATAATAAAGTCTTCTAAGTACTTGGTCCATAATTAATATTTTTTAGATTCATATAACTTATACTTATCATTCTTTACAATTTCTCTTGAAACAACTTCTCCATCAATTGTAATCATTTCTCTAATATAATACTTGGGCATGCAATCCATTATCCAAAGAATTGGTCTTTGTTCATATGTATTAATAAAATTATAATCTTCCGCTTTTGGATATCCAACTCTATTATTCTTAGGATAATAACATACAGGCATTGTTGAATGTGTATGCCCAACTATTTGAGTCCATCTATCTCCATTTTCATCAACATATCCATCTTGAAGTAAAGAATTTGGTCTTATCCAAATAGGTGATGAATATACACTATCTCCATACCAATCTCCGCCACCAGCATATGTAAATCTAAGATGGAGTAAATTTACTTCATTAAAATATTGAACATCTACACCATCCATTCTATTCTCTTTAAGCCAAGTATTAGTTACACCAGCATGAGAATATAATGTCTTTGATGTATAATCATATTCAACTAACTTAAGCTGATGACTATCCCAAAGCTCCTGTAATTGTTGATGAGCCCATAAATCATATCCTTTATTATACCCAGAATATTGTTCAAGTCCATACTGAAGATAATGATAATCATGATTTCCAAGAAGCAATACAAAATCTCCATTCTTAGTATCACTAAGATGATCATTTCTAAGTTTAAGAAGATTAGTGAAGGCTTGCTTCATACCATCAACAGTACCGTGAAATGAATCAAAGTAATCACCAAGATGAATTACACTATATGGTTTTTCATCTTGATAAATCTGTGCAAGACTATCAAAATGACCATGAAAATCTCCAAATATTAATCTTTTAAATAATTGTTTTTGTTTCATTATTTATTGAAAGTTAATTCATTGTACTTATACACTTCTTTAGTCTCCTCATTTTCATAAACAAAATAAGAAGTCATTTCATCAATGTTAATAGTCTTCTTTTCAACATTAACAGTTTCACCAGTGTTCTTTACAATTGCCTTCATAATTAATTTTCTTTTTCTTTTGGTCCAAATTCAAAGTATTCTGCTTCTTTTTCCCAGTTCCAGGAAGCTTTCTCAAAAATGTCTTTAATAGCTGCATAAACAACTGAATTGACATACAAATTACCTTCCCATTTACCAGTTTCTTCATTCCTTTTTGGTTCATCTGTAAAAAGAACAACAAATCCGTTCTTATTTACAGCTGCCCAACATTTATTCTTAATAGGTTTCTTTTCCATATAAATAAAAGTTTATATAAATAATATAGAAATAAAAAAGAGAATTTCAACTATTAAGGTTTATAATAAAACATAAATGATGGCATATAATCACTAACAGATACATTCTTTGGAGGATTTTTTAAATATTTTGGTAATAAGTAATTTAAGTCAGGTCTTTCAATTCTTTTTTTATCAGCTACATATAAACATTTTCCTTTGTTAAATATATCAAATATTTCATATCCATGTTTAAATAAATGAAAACTTCCATCTTTATTTACTGATAAATATCCATGATTTTTGTTTTTAGCAAAACCTAATATTGAATTTAATGAAACTGTACCTAATCTATTATATGAATCAGCATCATATTTAGCAACCTTTAAATCAATAAAAATACAAGGTTTTAATTCACCTTTTCGTATTCCAATAATATCTCCATGAATTCTATCTGACTCTGTATTAAGTTCACCGAAAAAATCTCGTGTTGTAAACCAATAATAATTTGGATATGCAATTCTCAATCTTTCAACTGTAAAATCTTCTTGCTCATTCCCAAGTAAAAAAGCAGAATCCCCAAAATTATATTGAACTTTTCTATTGGGGATTCCGTTTAAATCTAATTTATTAAGTTGCATTACTTATGTATTTTTCTAATGTCCTCAAGGTGTTTTTCTTCCTTAGAAGAAATCGCAGTAGGATAAATTACATTAACAACTGCAATATAATTACCATAGTTCAAACCCTTGCTAGTAACTGTGATTTGTGCACCATCTCTACTACATTTAGGAATCTTAACTTTAATCTTTTCCTTATTAGGCAATGTGATTTCTTTTTCAGTTCCAAGAATTACGTCATAATAAGGAACATCAATAAGTTCATAAAGTGTATTTCCAGCAACACGATACTTGCTTTGATCAAACTGATAAATAAATGTAACAATCAAGTCACCATTGATTCCCTTAGGATCTTTGCTTTCATATCCTGCCCCATCAATCTTAATCTGTCCGCCATTTTCAACTCCCTTAGGAATTGTAATAGTAACATTCTTATGCTGTTTCTTTACACCAGTTCCACCGCATTCTTTACAAACCTCTTCAACAACGGTGCCCTTTCCATGACAATGATTACATGGACGAGATACTTGAGAAATACCCCATGCACCTCTTGTTGTTTCAGTAATCATTCCGGAACCATGACAATAAGGACAAGTCTTTATACCATGACCTCCCTGACCACCACAATGTCCGCAACGAGTTTCAATATCATAATCAACATTCTTAGTTCCACCGCAATATACTTCCTCAATTGTTACACCGACCTGAAGATTGATAGAAGCACCTGGTTCATGTGATTCATGGAAATTAAATCCTCCTCTTCTTCTGCCACCGAAATGATTAAATATATCGTCAAAACCCATTCCGCCGAAACCAAAATCAGAAGGATTAAATCCACCACTAAAGCCAGGCTGTCCGTCAACAGTTCCATAAGTATCATACATTTTCTTCTTTTCAGGATCTGTCAAAACAGCATATGCCTCAGCAATTTCCTTAAACTTTTCTTCTGCTTCTTTCTTTTTATCTTCAGAATCATTTGCATGACGGTCTGGATGCCATCTAAGCGCTTCTTTACGGTATGCATTTTTAATTTCATCTTCAGAAGCATTTCGGTCAACACCAAGAATCTTATAATAATCTTTACTTGTCATATATTATAAATTTATTCTATACTAATATAGAAAGTATTTTTATTTATTCAAAAAAGGGAGGAGTTCCCTCCTCCCTCTGTAATCCTCATCACTCTATATATTGATTATTCTTTGGTAGTACCATCGAAAGGATTACCTTCTGTATTAAATGGATTTGCATTACCAAACAAATCAGAAGCAGCCTGTGCAGTAGCACCATCTGCCTGAGGCTGAGCATTAGCTGCAGCTTCCTGATAAATCTTAGTAATGATAGGCTGGAATACCTTCTCAAGATTTTCCTTAGCAGGACGAATCTCATCAAGATTACGAGTCTTCAACTTCTCTTCAAGTTCATCAAGAAGAGGCTTAATCTCATTTCTCTGGTCCTCAGTAATCTTATCCTTGAACTGCTCATTATCAAGAGTATTCTTTACACTGAATGCAAAGGTCTCCATCTGATTAAGTTCATTGATTTCCTGCATCTTCTTCTCATCCTCTGCCTTAAACTTCTCAGCATCAGCCTTAATCTTTTCAATCTCTTCCTTTGTAAGGGAGTTCTGATTGTTAATAGTAATATGCTGCTCCTTCTGAGTTGCAAGATCCTTAGCACTTACACTAAGAATGCCATTAGCATCAATATCAAATGTAACCTCAATCTGAGGAATACCACGAGGTGCAGGAGCAATTCCATCAAGGTCAAAATTACCAATTCTCTTATTATCCTTACTCATAGGACGTTCACCCTGAAGAACAACGATACTTACAGCAGGCTGATTATCAACTGCAGTAGTAAATACCTGAGTCTTAGATGTAGGAATTGTAGTATTTGCAGGAATAAGAGTGGTCATAACTTCACCCATTGTCTCAATACCAAGAGAAATAGGAGTAACATCAAGAAGAAGTGTTGCATCTTCTGAACCTTCACCTCCAACAATTACATTTGCCTGACGAGCAGCACCAAGTGCAACTGCCTCATCAAAGTTAGCAGTCTTGTTAAGAGGTTTATTGAACTCCTTAGCAAGTGCTTCCTGAACTGCAGGAATACGACTTGAACCACCAATAAGAAGAACTTCATCAAGCTGGTCATATGTCTTACCAGCCTTAGCAAGAGCCTGTCTTGCACAATCAACAACCTTCTGAGTAAGGTCTGCAGTAAGTGCTTCAAACTTAGCACGGGTAAGAGTCATAAGAAGCATCTGAGGTACGCCATCAACAGATGTAATATAAGGAAGATTAATTTCAGTAGAAGTAGTAGAAGAAAGTTCAATCTTTGCCTTCTCAGCTGCCTCAACTACACGAGGATATGCGAGAGGATCCTTGGTAAGATCAACTCCCTTGTCCTTCTTGAACTCATCAACAATCCAATTGATAACTGCCTGGTCATAGTTAGAACCACCGAGGAATACATCACCATAAGATGCAAGAACCTCAATAACACCATCAGAAACCTCACAGATACTTACATCTTCAGTACCGCCACCGAGGTCATTTACCATGACAATCTTGGAGCCATTCTTAACATCAATATCTGAAGAAAGAATAGCTGCAGTAGGCTCATTGATAACACGGAGGACATTCAAACCTGCAAGTTCACCAGCAGTCTTAACTGCATTTCTCTGAACGTCATTATACCATGCAGGGCAGGTAATGACAACATCCTTTACATCCTCATTATAATAATCATGTGCAATCTTGACCATGTGCTCAAGATACATTGCAGAAATTTGTTCAGGAGTATAAGTCTTGCCATCAATCTTTACACGAGGACGGCCATTGTCATTGACAACATCATATGCGACGGTCTTCATAGTCTTTTGAGCATCAGGATCACTGAACTCAACTCCCATGAAACGTTTAATAAGGCTGACTGTATTTTTTGGATTCATAATCGCAGAACGCTTGGCAGAATCACCAATCTTACGTTCATCACCCTTCAAATAGACCATAGAAGGAGTAGTTCTGCGACCTTCATTGTTTTCAATAACTTTTGACTTACCATTTTCGGTAATTGCCACGCAAAGCGTGCTGGTACCCAAATCGATACCACATGTTCTTTTGTTGCTCATAATAATTATGTTTAAAATATTTTTAGTTGCTCAATCTGATACTACTACCAGATTGTATTTAATAATAAACCCTTGATAGATTTTTCTATCAATTTATAATATAGTATTATTTTTTCAATTTTTCAACCAATTTTGCAGTTATCAAACCTGATATAACACCAGTAACTACAATTTTAACTAAATTATATAATTCTTTCCAAGCTGTTTCCATAATTAAATATACCTTCTATCTGTTTTACAAAATACTGGCTTACAATTATCAATTCCTGCCCACATACAGAAATTTCCAAAAAGGTCATATGCTTTTACTCGTGGCAAGAATTCATTAATTATAAGAATATAATACATCTTTCCTTTATGACGAATTAATTTCAATTCAGAAAGATTATCATTACTTGAAATAGTTATAGTATGATTAGGCAATGTACTTAAAAGATAACTATACTCTTCAATATTTTTATTGTCACCAATTGCATTGGCAATATATTTCTTACCATTGAATTCCCAGTCCTCAACTGTATTGTTAAATTGAGAATTAATTATCATACAAGCATTCTTATATGTAATTATTCTATAATTATCTTTTTCTATTTCCATTACACGTCTATCCTCTCCATCTTTCCAAGGAGATAACTTAAGATAATGATTGGGCATAACTTTATAAACTATACCTTCATTATCTTGTATGTACTGGTCAGTTACTTTTCCATCATCAAGTGGAACTATGCTATATGAAGTAACCTCCGATTTTTTTATTCTAGGTCTCATATATATACTATTACATAATAAAAATAGTAAAGCCTACTGAAAGATTTCAATAGGCATTTACTAATATGATGATACGCAAAATTATTTCTTATTAAATTTCAATTCAATATATTTTCTAATTCCATTTAAGTGGATGTTTACAATATCTCTTTTTCCTTCATCTGAATTAAGATATTCAACATCTAACTTATTATCTTGGAAGAAGTTCTCTGTAAGAACTGCAGGCATACTTGATTTATAAATAATATAGAAATTGCTTTCCCAATCTTCATCTCCATCAGACATATCTTTTCTTATCTGAATCTTCTTTGGGTCAAGAATTTCATGTGCTGCTTCATATAAACAACTTGCTATTGTATCACTTTCAGTAACACCTCTTGATGTCCAAGCTGACCAACCTCTTGCATTCTTCCATTCTCCATTGCCTGCAGCATTGCAGTGAATACTTAAAAGAATAACAGTCTTTCCTTTCTTATGCTGTTCATTATGTATCTTATTTGCTCTACTTACTCTTTCACTTAATGATATATCTTTTGTTTCTGGAACAAGAATAGAATATGGAATACTAAGTTTCTCAAGTTCATCTGCAAGCATCTGAACAATTAATCTTGCATACTTATATTCTCTAAATTTTCCGTCAGGACTTCTCTTTCCAGGTGTATCTTCACCGTGTCCATTATCAAGAATTACATAAAGATTCTTATAATATGCAGGTACTTTTCTTTTAATTTCCCCAATTACTACAGCAGGTGGAAGTTCACCTCCAAATGATACTAATTCAATTTTCTTCTCAGTATTAAATGGTTTTGTAATAATTGGTCTACTAACATTATTTATTGAAGCAGAAACCTTTGGGGTATCTTTCTTAAATAAATTACTTAACCAACTCATAATGTTTATTCTTATATATTTATTCTATATAAAAATAAAAATAAATAAAGCCTAAGATTTCTCCAGGCTTTACATATAATGATTATGCTTTATAAAAAAATAAAGCTCAGCTATTTGACTGAACTTTTTCTTCTGAATTGATTTCATCAATGATTTTCATCAAATCACGATTATCTGTCTTTCTCACTAATATCAATTCAGAAGCAAGGTAACTGAAGTCCTTTTCCATAATTGATATAGAATATATTTATTTAGATTTGTTTAGACGTATCTGGAAGGTTCGAACTTCCATCTCTATGGTCCTTGTAAAACAAACAACCAAGTGCTTTCGCCTGTACTTTTAAGCTAAGATACTATTAAAAATAATCTACATTTCTTTTTTATTTTTTATTGCTAATTATATCTTTTTCTATATTCTTTTAACTCTTTTAACCACTCAGCTAATTGTTTATGTTCCATAGCGCATTCTGTATTAGCACAAGCCTTTTCTTCACAATGTTCTATAGCTTCATCAAGAGTCATAGGAGTAAACTGTTCTTTATGTATTGGATGCCATTTATAAGAAGTTTCAAATTCAATACTATCTCCATCATATCCGCAATGTGGACAAATATATCTTACTCTATTATGATATGCGGAATAATCCTTACAATCATCAAATGATTTCATACATTTGGGGCAAACCAAAGGTGGAATAATATTACTCATAATTTATAAAATTTTTAACATATTCTTCATCACTAATTACAATATGCCACTTATTGGTCCTGTTAATCAAATCATCAAGTTCATCTTGAGTAAGTTTAGCATATCTTTCTTCCCCTTTATCAAGATAATACTGTATTGTTTTCTTATATCTTTCAATTACACTTTCAACTTTACTTTCTCTAATGCAATTTATGCCAGAATAAGAATAATCACAATGTCCATCTTTATAAAGATGGGCTACATTTTTTATAGCTTTATAAAGAAAAGTTCTCCACTTCCAACCACCTTCTTTAGTCCTTACTTCTTTCCAAATATTGATATATTCTTTCTTAGGACCATTACCAGTCAATGAAGCAATAATATCAAAAATCTCCATCATATAAGTATGATGAATCTTATTCAATTCACAATTATCTTCTCTACCTTTTAATGCTCCGCCCATCATATTGATGTCATGACATTCAATAGAAAGAAGGGCAAGCTCAGGAACAATGAAATGTTTACTATCTTTATTCCATACATCCTTATATTTGTCTTTTACTTTATCCGGTTCCCAACCATAAATGTAAGCATATATGGCCGAGAACTTATCATGAAAATCAAGTCCATTATGAATGGTGATTTCATTTATATAAGGATGATCTTTAAGAGAATTGTAAATATCATCTATTGTGGGAATATTTTCTACCCTTTCGTTCATAAAACTTATCGTAAAACTTTTTATTTAAATCATGGATACTTATGGGCGTTTCATAATGCTGACTATCTAACCATTTTTGCATATCCTTAACAACTTTTTCAGTGTTAGGAATATATGGGTCAACTACAAAATATTCTTTTGCTGTGAATATAGTGTCTTCATTATCAGTTTCAATATATCCAATAAGACAAATATTTCCGTCACTATCAATCCATTGCTTAAGACCGTTCTTATCTTCTTTCAAAATAAGTCCAAGTTCTTTAAGCTGCTTAATAGAACATTTATTATTATGTTCTTTTAGCCAATTGAAAAATTCATTACGCACCATGATAATTTTCCATAATCCAATTAACAAGAGCAGTACGATTATTGGTGTCGAGGTCAGCATAAAATTCAAACATCTGTCCGTATCTATCAGACCTAAGATTCTGCCACTTTTCAATGATATGCCCTTCATTACAACCCCATTTCACCTTAGTAAGAAATTCAGGAATATAATCTTCTCGTTCCTCTCCCCAGCCGGTATGCCATTTGTGATATACAATTGGGAAATTCATAGCGAAATAGAAGAACTTATTAACAGCATCAAAGGGAGTAATGTTATTCATAATATTGTGTTTTAGTTGTTTTACAATTTAATATAGAACTTATTTTATATTATTCAACCGACTCTATGCTTCTTCAAATAATTTTTAAGTGATTGCATCTTCTTTTTCTTAGGTTTTTCAACTGTAACAAATGTATCTCCAGAACCAACAGCCCCATTATCACCAGGAGCAATTGGATTTCCCATACCGGTAACATTAGCAGGAGTTGTAAATACTGGTGTTTCCATAATTATTCATTCATATATTTATCATATATTTCATCAAACATTCTCCAACTACATCTCATATTATTTCCAAACATAAAATAATCTTCAATTCTTTCTTGATTATTTATTTTCATTAATTTTGTTTTAAATGTATTCTTATTTGTGAAATATTTTAATGATTCAATATAAACATCACCTTTCATATATACCTTCTTAGCAAACTGAATGTTTACTTCATTTGAATAAGAAGAAATTATATCCTTAGATAATGTTACAGAAAAATTTATATAATAAGATGAATCTGCAACTTCCCATTGGTCATGAAAGAAATCAGCAGATAATGTATCATTATAAACTTCATTATAGTAACAAGATGTTACCATAAATGAAAGTAATGCAATAAGTAATTTTTTCATTTACTCTTTATTTATATCGTAAAACTTCAATTCATTAATCCTATTCTCTATCATAGCTTTCATTTCCTCAAGCTCCTCTAATTCACCTTGATAATAATCCAAATTAAATTTAGGATCCTTCTTTTGTTCATCAAGAAGTTCTTTGATAGCATGTTCTTTATTTTCAAAAGCAGCCCTCATATTATGTAATTCATGTACCTCTGCAGTTTTATATACAAAAATACATGCAACAGCCAACAATAAAATTAATCCAATAAACCACAACATATATTTAATTTTTAAAATTTATTTATGCTTATACGGAGGTGTATAATCTTCACCTCTCCAACCTTGAGCCCATCCAGCATGAATAGCATCATGAGTATATTTCAACTCATATTTAATGTTTTCTTTTGCTTTCTTTAAATTTTCTTTCTGCTCATCAGGCATATTTTCAACAGCTTCATCTTTAAACTGTTTTGCTTCATTAGCAACAAACTTTACAATCTTTCCAAGAGTATTGCTAATCTTAGAAATATTGATAACAACTGTTACATCTTCTTTATTTGCTTCTTTCTTATCCTGTGAATAACAAAAAACAGGAATAAGACTTAACATAAGAATAAGAATAAAACGTTTCATAACTTTATTAATTAACAATATAATATAGAAACATATTCTTATAATTCAAAAAAAAGGACTTAGTCTTGCTCCAAAGTCCTTATGCCGTGAAGGCTAATAAATAACAAAAAAATAAATCTAAACCATGAAAAAGTATTTGGTATAGCAAGCTACCATTAAATCTTAGGTAAAATTTCAAACTTCTTTAATAACATTACAAAATCATCTGCAATCTGTCTTCTTAATTCATCTTTTGTAGAAATATTTACTTTACAATTTTCATCAACATCTTTCTTATATTCATGAATCAAATGGTTAATGTAATAATCAAAAATCTTTGTAAACTTAATTCTATTAGCCGTAATTTCTTCGTCTTTCAATTTAGTTCTAAATACTTCTGCAATCTTTCTTTTTCTGTCTTTAAAAATACTTGAAGTTTCTGAATAAAGTCTAATTTCACCAACTAATTTCAAATTTGCTCCACCTGGAAGAACATCATCTTGTTCAACAGGTCCTTGGAGCTCACTGGCAGGATCATTAATAGTACCTGCCAGCTGAACATCATCAACTGTAGTTGTTGTGTTATATTCTATTGAAACAAACTTATCTTCATCTTCAAATAAATAAAAATCTTTTAATGATTGCATAATCTAAATAGATATTTATATGTAAAAATAAAATTTACTAATCATTATCTGATGAATCTAAGATGTCTTCCTCAGAATTTTGTCCCAAATTTATTGTATGTTCTATATTACCAACACCAAATTCAATCTTACCATTTGAAGGATCATCATCACTGATATTCCAAATAGTAACTGAATTTACATTAACTTCTTGTGCTTCTACAGCAGCGTCTCTTTCTGCTTTATTATTGAATATCTTAAGGTATCTCATATTTCATTAATAATTTATTTAATTTGCTGAGTAAGTCTCCCACATTTCAATTCCGTTGATTGCATCAGCAACACCCTTTACAGTAGCAAGATAACCGGTAGATGTATCATAATTCAATGACTGTCCAGAAGCAGCACTTCCTACTGAAAGAATACCTGTTCTTGTCTTGTAATCAACTCTTGCTTTCAATCCTTTTAATGTAAGAGCATCAATTGTATCTTGGTCAGTACCATATAATGTATCATAAGCTTTCTTTGCTGCACCAGCTGCATCAGCCTGAAGAACAATCTTTGTTGATTCATCTTGTTTAAGAAGACCATCAACTTCTGCTACAGTAATTGAACCAAGTACATCAATTGATGTTTCAATTCCAACTTCTTGTGGTTGAGCTGCAGTTGTACCAGCAAGTGTTACTGAAGAATCTAATTGTGCAACTTTATTTTCAATCTGTTGTTGAATTGAACCAGCACCGCCAGTCATATCATCAATCTGCTTCTGCAAATCAATAAGACCAATTGCAGTTACTTTTTCATTTTCCTTAACCTGTGCTTCAATGTCTTCCATTCTTGTAACAAGATTAGCAGCATCAGCACCATCTCGTGAAATCCAATCTGCAATTTCTTTTAATGTATCTAATGAAGCAGGTGCATTATTTACAAGGTTAGCAATTGCATCAGTAACTGCTTTATGAACAGAACCTTCTCCTTCACCTTCTAATGTATCTAATCTTGCATCAAGAGCTTCTACATCTGAATTACTATGTTCAAGAACATATTTAATAGCTCCTACAATTGTATCTGCATTAAAACCAAGTTCTGAAACTAAATTATTTGCATTTGCACCAATTAAATCTCTTAATGCTTGAATATCAGCATCTCTATTAAATGCAAATACTTCACCATTTGTCATTATTTCACCAGTACCACCAAGGAAACTAATTTTGCTTGAATATGCAGCAGTTATACCTGCACCAGTCTTAAAATTTTCTACCTCAGCATTTGGGACATAGACAAAAATTCTATTTAAATTTGAATTTGATGCCATATAAGTAAATTTTTATATATTTCAATTTATTAAAAATAATTCAACACAAGACTGAGTATAAAACCAATTATTTTTATATATAAGCAAAATAGTAGTATTTATGTATAATAAAGCATTTAAATATATTCCTAATAAAGCAAAGTTCAATACATTGAAAATATCAGCAGATTCAATGGATAGCGGATATACAATTGGAGATTCTCCTATAACAATTGGAAAACCTGATATATTATGGGAAAATATATGTTTCATAGAAAATGAAAAGTTAATATGGACACATGGAGAATTTTATAATGAAGATAATTGGACTGCTTTTACTGATGTTGAAATAAATGCTATGATGCCTACAGATGAGTAATATATAAAGAAAATGTAATTTATGAATACTAAAGAACTTGTAAATGATACTGTAAAAAGATCATTAGCAAAATATCATGAAGCCTTTACTAAATCGCTCAAAAACCAATTAGCAAGTCTTGAAGCAAGAGTGGAGGTTGTCGAAGATTCTGCATTGAATATTACAGAATTAAGTAACACAGAAATAGTAAATATAATGAAATAATATATAAAATATGGCTAGTACAATAAACAATGTAAGAGAATTTGTCATTGATTCATTGAAAAAATATCATGAGCATTTAGTTACAGCTCAAGCTGAAGCAACTGAAATCACATTAGCTGATTATACACCATTAACTTCTTACGCATCACTTGTAGAACAAGTACAAAATCTTGTAACAACAGGTGGTCAGCCTAATGTTATTGAAAGTGTTAAAGTAAATGGGACAGCATTGACAGTAACAAATAAAGCTGTTGATGTAACAGTACCTACAAAGTTAACTGACTTAAACAATGATGGTAATTTTGTAACTGATGCAAATTATGTTCACACAGATAACAATTACACAACAACAGAAAAGAATAAGTTAGCTGGTATTGAAGAAGGTGCACAAGTAAATAAGATTGAAACAATCACTGTTGATGGTGCAGCAACAACAATATCTAATAAGAGTGTAAATGTTGATTTAAGTAATTATCCTAATGCCGCAGAATGGGATTCTACAAATCATCAAATAGTATTCAAACATGGTGCAACCCAGTTGTTCACAGTTGATGGAGCAGATTTCATCAAAGATGGTATGATTGATGCAATTTCAATCACAACAGGCACAGGTGATAATTCAGGTAAGAACGTTCTTAAGATTGACTTCAATACAGATGCTGAAGGTGATGGAAAGGTTGATATTGAAATACCTCTTGATGACATATTCAATCCTGATAATTATTATGATAAGACAACTACAGACAATACATTTGTAAAGAAAGCTGATGAGAAGAAACTTTCATTAGCAAGTAATACACCAGCAGCTGCTGGAACAAACAAAGCAAATGTAATATCAAATGTTGCAGTAAATGATCACCAGATTACAGCAACATATACTGCAGTACTTACTACTGAAACAGAACTTAGTCTTGGTGCAAAATCAGGAAGTGGAAATGTAATTACAGGATTGTCAGTATCTAACCATCAGATAACAGCATCTTACGGTATTACCGCTCTTACTGAGACAACACAGGCAGAAATTACTGTTTCAGGAACTACACCTACAGCAGCAACAAATAGAACAGCTGTTATAACTGCAATTACACCTGGTGGAACAAGAAATCATGCACTTACTGTTTCTTATGCAAATGTTGTAACAAATGAAACACAACTTTCATTAGGAAGCGGTTCAAAATCAGCAAATGCTGGAGATTATACATATGTAATTTCTAATGTTGCTGTAAGTGATCATACAATTACTCCATCTTATGTAGGTGTTCTTAAATCACATCAGGATATTTCTGGAAAAGAAGACAAGTCAAATAAAAAGGATGCAATAATTGGTAATGAAACTTCATCAGATTACTATGCATCTACTAAAGCAGTTGCAACATATGTTGGTAGTCTTGCTGAATTATCAACTTCAGAGTTAAATGAAATATTTGGTTTAACAACTACACCATAAAATAAGACAATAAAATATTAAGTATATAATAAAAGGGCAATCATATGATTGCTCTTTTTTATTTTTATAT